>JAAZZI010000136.1 GCA_014239225.1 Gammaproteobacteria bacterium | reverse complement strand
GCAAGTTGTAAATGACGGAACACCAGACTATGAAAAAAAATTAGAGACATCAATGTTTTTGAGATCATCTAGTATGGGCAAGTTTGGTTCAAAACTTGATTTAAGCTTCATTTCTACTAATTTCAATCATAAAACAACCGGAAAAGAGACTGGCATAAGAACTCATGGTGAAGTTAACTTTAATAAGAAACTAGGGCACTTGTGGCCAATTGATATTTCTCGATTATCAACTGATACAAAACTTTCTCTAAGTCATTATGCGCTTGATAATAAAACCAATGAAACGAGAATGGTCGGTGGATTTGACATTGATTTATCTTTTCCATTTAACAGCGAAACAACGTTATTTGGTTCTGAAACTACGAATCAAATAGTACCAATGATATCTTATGACTACACCTCAAAGCAGAAACAGGCTTCAATTCCAATATTTGATACTTCAGATGGAATAGATGGATATTTAGAATATAAAACACTATTATCTGGAGAGAGATACAAAGGTATTGATAGATTTGTAAACGAGAATGACATTACGCTCAGCCTTGAATCTATTTACAAGGATAATCTCGGTGAGAATAACGAGTTAAAATTCAAGCTCGCTCAACGCTACTATGGTGATGATGAAGTCGTTAGTGATACTGAAAATATTGATTTTGAAACTAGAACAAAATATTCCGATATAGCAGCATCTGTTGAATTATCAATTAACGATTTTGAAACATATGCCAAATTGCAATATGATCCAAAGAACTTTTCATTAGTAAAACATAGAATTGGCTTTAATTACAAGCCACATCCAAGAAAGTTTATCTCGTTAACCCATAAAGATGATGGAATCGACAGCAATTTGTTAATAAGTGGAGCATACCCGTTAAATAATAAAATTCATATCTTTGGAGGTATTGATAAATCTTTAACCTCTGGAAAAATGAATGAGGAAACAACCGGTATTGCCTATGAATCCTGCTGCTGGGCCGTTCGACTTGCTCACTTTAAAACATCCGATGATGTTGGCTATGACTATGGCACTAGCCTTGAATTAGTATTTAAGGAGTTAGGTACAACTGACACATACGTTAGAGATAAAATAGAAAAGAGACTCCCAGAATATAGAGTTAATCTTGACTAAATGAGAGCAGTTATGGCTCTCCTGTTATTTTCATTAGGAGCTAGTGGCGCCTCCAATATCAACACCATTATTGCTTTAGTAAATGAAAGTGTCATTACTTTTAAATCTATAGAAAATCAACTAATTGATACCCATTCATTAGATGAGAAATTAGAAATCATTGATTCTCAAATTGAATTTATCCTTCAAATAGAAAAAGCCAATCAACTTGAAGTGAATCCTTCACAAAACGATATCCTTGAAGTTTTAACACAAGTCGCGAACAACAATAATATCACTTTAGAACAACTTAAATCATATCCAGAATTTCCATCGTTACGTTTAGAAATTATAAATAGACTCACAATTCTTGAGTTACAGCAAATTATTACAAAAGACATAAAGTTTAATCTAACTGATGATGAAGTTAACATCAATTGTATTAATACTAACAACAAGAATAATGTTAAACAAATAAGGATTGCTCAAATTATCATCTCTCAAGTAGAAAACCCAGATAAAACCGATAATAATCAAGAGATAGCTGCCAGAAATTTTCTATTAAAACTTTCAGACCATATAGTAAAGGGTGCTTCTTTTGAGGCATTCGCTAGGTTACATTCTCAACACCCAAGCTATACAAATGGTGGTCTTTCAGAATGGATGTTTGTTAATACTCCAAACATAGAAATGCTTGACTCTCTTCAAAATGATGAAGTCTCCAAAATTTATGAAATTGATGGAGGATGGGCAATTGCGACAAAAATTGACGAGCGATATGTGAATCCTGATTTGGAAAAATGTAAAAAGAAAATTATTTACTTAAAAGCTCAGAAATTCTATGCTGACTGGTTGGGAGATCTAAGAGATTCTGCTTACATTAAGATATATAGTGATAAACTGTAATTATTTTTTGATGAATGTCTAAATCAATACATATATACGGTTTTCATAGCATTGAAGCCCAACTAAATTCAAACCCAGAATATATTCTCAAGCTTTTTATTCATTCTGGAAGAAATGATGCTCGTATGAGCAAAATGACCTCACTTCTGAGTAACCTGAAAATTAACTTTTTAAATATTGAGAAAAACGAACTTGACCGTTTAGCCAAAGGAGAACCTCACCAAGGGATTATTGCAGAAATTCTTTTGCCCTCATTGCCAGGTCAAGAAGCTTT
>JAAZZI010000135.1 GCA_014239225.1 Gammaproteobacteria bacterium | reverse complement strand
TTATTTCTGCTATTTTGTATAGTTCGCCTTCAGTAATATTAATCGTTATGTATATATTCTTTTTATCGGGAGAAATAGTTACTTGTGTAGAATCGAGGCTGAATTTTATATACCCACGGTCAAGATAAAAAGTACGTAATGATTCTAAATCCCCCGATAGTTTTTGCTTAGAGTATTGATCGTTTTTTGAAAAAAAAGAAAACATTGTGGGTGTGCTTAATTCAAATTCTTTAAGCAATTCTTTTTCTTTAAAAATATTATTTCCTACGATATTTATTTTCTTGATTTTAGCAACGAGCCCTTCAGAAATATCTATAGTGATAGCAACACGATTATTATCTAACTCAGTAACTGTAGATGTAATTTTTGCAGCATATTTACCAAATGAATAATATTGGCGATTTAGTTCTCGCTCGACCTGTTCTAATTGAGATTGCAAAAATACTCTGCCCTCAGCAAAACCAATTTGTTTGAGATTCTCTAACAACTCATCAGTTTTAATATCTTCATTACCAGTCATAGTGATTGTTCCTATTGCTGGGCGTTCTTTGAAAAGGAGAATTAAATCATTTCCGTCCCTCTCTACTTTTACATCATCAAAAAAACCAGTCTTGAATAATGCCCCAACAGCATCCGATGAAAGCGCGTCATCAAACTTATCTCCAACTTTCATCGGCAAGTAATTAAAGACTGTCCCTGGTGTAATTCGCTTCAAACCTTCGACACGAATATCTTCAATAATAAATTCTTCTCCTGCCTCAACTGAAACAAAAAAAGCTAACAATATTAAAATATATAAAAATTTATATGTTTTAGACATAAATGTATTATTATTTACCCTAATAGTCGGACAAAATCATTGTAGAGGGCGAGTCCCATCAACCCTAATAACAAAACTAAACCTATTTGCTGCCCAGTTATTTGTATCGAATCAGAAGCAGATAGATTTCCATGTTTACAACTTGCGCGCGAGGCAATTAAACAAGGGGGAACAAGCTGCGTAATCTTAAATGCTGCTAACGAAGTAGCGGTGAATGAATTTTTAAATAAACGCATAAAATTTACAGATATACCAACTATTATAGAATCAGTAATGAGCGATATAACACAAAATACTGCAAATACACTTGAAGTGATTCTTAGAGATGATGGCTTAGCGAGAAATCGTGCATTAGAAGTTATTGGGAACATGACATTGTGAATGAAATATTACAAGCAATAGTATTCTTTATTATTTCAGTTGGTATATTAATTACTTTTCATGAGTTTGGACATTTTTGGGTGGCACGATTTTTTAATGTTAAGATTCTTCGTTTTTCAATTGGTATTGGACGCTCAATTTACACCAAGCGTTTTGGTAAGGACCAGACAGAATTTTCGATAGGTATTCTGCCGTTAGGCGGATACGTTAAAATGCTTGATGACCGAGAAGGCGAGGTTACAGAAGAAGAAAAAAAATGCGAGTTTAATAGTAAGCCAATTTGGCAAAGATTTTGTATTGTTCTAGCTGGCCCAATTTTTAATTTTATTTTTGCGATTTTTATATATTCAACAATTTATTCGGTTGGCGTGAATGCTTTAAAGCCAATTATTGGTGATGTTGAACCTTCTTCGATTAGCGAAGAATCCGGTTTTGTTAAAGGCCAAGAAATATTAGCTATTAATGGAACAAAAACCCCTACATGGCCAACTGTTATTGATTCACTTGTTGGTAATATAGTTTCTGAAAATATTGTCAGTATTGATGTGATAAATGCTGATGGGGATAAACAAGCCCTCAACTTAAATCTTGCTAATATTTCAATTGACGAAATGGCTGATGGTAATTTATTGAATAAACTTGGATTAAGTATAGTTAAATTTGAATTACCTGCAATTATTGGAGAAATAGAAAAAAATAGTCCTGCAGAAGCAAGTAGATTGTTAAAAAACGACAGAATTATCGCTATTAATAGTAATTTAATTAATTCCTGGGGGGAGTTGGTCGAGATTATTAAGGGAAACCCAGGGGAATACTTAAATGTTGAGATATTACGTGATGAAACACTAATAAATATACAATTGAAGCCGGAAAATTATCAGTTAGACGATGAAAATATTGGTCGTATAGGAGTAAGGCCGGCAATAAATAATGATTTATATGATTCTTATTACGCATTAGAGCAATATTCAATACATTTAGCCATTTTACGGGCATTTCATAAGACTTGGGAAATGTCAGTGCTAACTCTTAAGGTACTTGCTAAAATGATTACTGGTGATGCGTCAGTTAAAAACTTAAGTGGCCCAATAAGT
>JAAZZI010000134.1 GCA_014239225.1 Gammaproteobacteria bacterium | reverse complement strand
CCTATTGAAAATTCTATTGAAGGTATTGTTAATCACACGTTAGATATGTTAAATCACTCCAGTTTAATGGTTTGTGGTGAAGTAGAATTAAGAATTCATCATCATTTATTGAGTAAGGATGAAACGCTTGACGAATTAACACAGATTTATTCACATCAACAATCTTTAGCACAATGTCGTGGTTGGTTAGATACATATTTACTTAAGGCCGAACGTATACCTGTTACCAGTAATGGTGAAGCTGCCCAGATTGCTAGTAATAAAAAACATACTGCTGCTATTGCTAGTGATTCGGCTGGTAAATTGTACGGATTAAATAAGCTTGCAACAAATATTGAGGATGAACCTGATAATACGACACGCTTTTTAGTTATCGGCAGAACAATGTGTCCAAATTCAGGGAATGATAAGACTTCTTTGATTTTTTCAGCAGCAAATAAACCAGGTGTTCTACACAGAATGTTAGGTTGTTTTGCAAAAAATAGTGTCAGTATGACTCGTATCGAATCTAGGCCATCTAGACGTGAAATGTGGGATTACGTTTTTTTTGTTGATATTGAAGGGCATGCTGAAGATGAGTCAGTTAAAAAAGCATTAAGTGAGCTAGAAGAGCACGCCGCAATGGTTAGATTATTAGGCTCATATCCAAGAGCTGTTTTATAGGGTTGTATTATGTCTTGTGATTTGTTTTCACTCGCTACACCAGGCGTTGCCGGCCTTAAACCTTATCGCCCAGGAAAATCAATCGAAGAATTACAACGAGAACTCAACTTGCCTGAAGTTATTAAGTTGGCTTCTAATGAAAATCCTTTAGGGCCTAGCCAGAATGTTTTAGATGTAATTAGCGCAACGAAAGATTTATCACGTTACCCGGATGGAGATGGTTTTAATTTAAAGAAAAAGCTTGCGGAAAAACATAATGTTCCTACCAGCAACATCACATTAGGTAATGGATCTAATGATATTCTCGAAATGGCCACGCGCACGTTTGTTACAAGTGAGCATGAAGTTATCTATTCGAAGCATTCTTTTGCCGTTTATCCTTTAGTTACTCAGGCTGTAGGTGCGAAGCATGTAGTGATTCCAGTAGATGGTTGGGGACATGATTTGGACGCAATGTTAGCCGCAGTTAATGATAATACTCGTTTAATGTTTATCGCAAATCCAAATAATCCGACAGGAACTTGGGTTGATAATCAAAATCTTAGAAATTTACTTGAGAGAATTTCTGAACATGTAATTGTGTTAGTTGATGAAGCATATTTTGAATATGCAAGAAGCGAAAAACAATATCCTGATTGTAGTTTATGGGTAAATGATTTTAATAATTTAATTGTTACTCGTACTTTTTCAAAAGCATATGGCTTGGCGGCCCTACGTATTGGTTATTCAATATCTCATTCAGATACAGCTAACTTATTGAATCGAGTACGACAGCCATTTAACAATAATGGTCTTGCCCTAGTTGCAGCTGAAATTGCATTACAAGATACACAATATATAAAAAATAGTGTTGAACTCAATCAAGCTGGAATGAAACAGTTAACACAAGCTTTTGATGATATGGGGTTGGAATATATACCTTCAAAAGGTAATTTTATATGTGTAAATTTTGAAAAGCCTGCAACTCAAATTTATGCGACTTTATTAGAAGCAGGCATTATTGTGCGCCCTGTATCTGATTATGGTATGCCAAATCATCTACGTATTAGTATTGGGTTAGAACACGAAAATATTAAGTTTATTAAAGAGCTTGAGAAGATAATGGCGAAATAACCATGTTTGAATGTGTATATAATTCGACCTTATGTTAATTGATCATTTATCAATCATCGGCGTTGGGCTTATTGGTGGTTCATTGGCTCGTGCTCTTCGTAAAGCGAAGCTTGTTGGCCGAGTTACTGGATGTAATCGTTCTGAGGAAACTTTAAAAAAAGCAGTTCAATTAGGTGTAATCGATGATTATTCTCTGGATATACATGAGGCGGTAAAAAAATCCGATGTTATTGTAATAGGGACGCCTTTAGCTACATCTGAGAAATTATTACCGCAAATAGCAGGCTCTATGTCTGCTAATACTGTACTGACTGATGTTGGTAGTGTTAAGAGCGGTATTGTTAAAGCTGCTAGACAGACGTTGTTTGAAAAATTTTGTAATTTCGTTCCAGGCCACCCAATAGCTGGAACTGAAAAGAATGGAGTTGAGGCTTCACTTGAAGATCTATTTGTCAATCATCGCGTAATACTAACGCCAGTAGAAGAAACTTGCCCAAAGGCATGTAAGCTTATTACTGAAATGTGGAAAGCGGCAGGGGCTGACGTTGTTAAC
>JAAZZI010000133.1 GCA_014239225.1 Gammaproteobacteria bacterium | reverse complement strand
CCCATCCTATTTTCTTAAATTTTCATAAAAAAATATTATTACTTCTTCTGATAGAGAATTTAATGTAGATTTCAAATCTGAAAACCGTTTTTGAATTTCATTTTTTGTTTTTGAGATATGCATATACAGAATCAAAATTTACTTGATTTATTTGAACCAGAAGTAACCGCAATGGGCTTTGAGCTATTGGGTATTGAGTTAATAAAAAATGGTCATATTTCACTATTGAGAGTCTATATTGATAAATTTGAAGGTGTAAATATTGATGATTGTGTTTTGGTAAGTCAGCAGCTCACAGGATTGCTAGATGTAAAGGACCCAATTAAGGGGCAGTATAATTTAGAGGTTTCATCACCAGGTATTGATAGGCCCTTATTTACAGATGATCAACTAAAAAAGCATATTGGTCATATTGTGATGATTAAATTACGCGAAAAATATAGAGGAAAAAGGAAAATTACTGGTGTTTTAGAAGCGGCTGATAATTTGGAAATTATAATAAAGTGTAACGAAAATAATGAGAAAATACCGTCTGAATTAATTGATAAAGCAAAATTGGCCTAACAGTTTAAATTTTACTAGAGAAGCTATAAAGAAAATGAATAAAGAAATATTAATGGTTGTTGATGCGGTTAGTACTGAGAAGGATGTTCCTAAAAGTGTCATCTTTGAGGCTATCGAAGCAGCGTTAGCGAGTGCATCAAAAAAACGTAATCGCGAAGATATAGAGGTAAGAGTTTCTATTGATCGAGAAACTGGTGATTATGAGACATTTCGATGTTGGGAAGTTGTAAGTAACGATCTCGAATCTATTGAAGTACCAACACGACAAATATCACTAAATGATGCTCAGGAAAAACATAAACAAGATAATGTATTGGTAGATATTGATATTGGTGGAGTTGTAGAAGAACCCATGGCATCAGTTGAGTTTGGACGAATTGCTGCACAAGCAGCTAAACAGGTTATTGTTCAAAAAGTTCGTGAAGCAGAACGAGCGCGAGCAATTGATACTTATGGCGATCGAGTTGGTGAAATGGTTAGCGGTATTGTCAAACGCGCAGAACGAAATGGCATCATTATTGACCTTGGTAAAAATGCTGAGGCTTTTATTCCTCGAGAAGAAGTAATTCCTCGTGAAGCTATTCGTCCGGGCGATCGTATTCGGGCTTATTTGAAGGAAATAAAACCTGAAATTACACGTGGCCCACAATTGTATTTGAGTCGCACATCACCTGAACTTCTTATTGAATTATTTAAAATTGAAGTTCCGGAAATAAATGAAGGAATGATAGAAATTATAAATGGCGCAAGAGATCCTGGCGCAAGAGCAAAAATTTCGGTTAAAGCAAATGATCCAAGAATTGATCCAATTGGTGCATGTGTAGGTATGCGTGGTTCAAGAGTTCAAGCGGTTTCAAACGAGCTAGGAGGAGAGCGTGTTGATATTATTCTATGGGATGATAATCCCGCTCAGTATGTAATTAACGCAATGGCACCAGCAGAAGTCTCATCAATTATGGTTGACGAGGACGAACATGTAATAGATATAGCGGTTACTGAGGAAAACTTATCTCAAGCAATAGGTCGTGGAGGACAAAACGTTAAACTTGCATGTGAATTAACTGGCTGGGAACTAAATGTTATGTCAGTTGAGCAGGCCAATGAAAAGAATGAGCAAGAATCAGAAGATCTTCAAGCAATGTTTATGGAAAAACTTGATGTAGATGAAGAAGTTGCAATTATTCTAGCGCAAGAAGGTTTTTCCAGTATAGAAGAAATTGCCTATGTCCCTGAAAATGAAATGTTGAAAATTGAAGAATTCGATAATGAATTAGTAAATGCCCTACGTGAGCGTGCTAAAGATATTATGTTGACTAGTGCTATTGCTAGAGAAGAAAAATTAGGGGATGTAACACCAGCAGAAGATCTTCTTAGCATGGAAGGAATGGAAAGACCATTAGCTTATGAGCTCGCAAGTATCGGTATTATTACAATGGAAGATCTTGCTGAACAATCTGTTGATGAATTATTAGTAATTTCAGGTTTGGATAAAGAACGAGCTGGAGAATTGATAATGACTGCGAGAGCACCTTGGTTTGAAAATGAAGAAACAACTGAGAGTTCAAATTAATGCCTGATATTACGATAGGTGAATTTGCAAATGATGTTGGTGTATCCGTTGAGCGGATACAAGAACAACTTGTTGAGGCTGGATTACCAACCAAGAATGCCAAAGATGTAATTACAGACATTGAGAAATCAGAATTATTATCCTTTTTAAGGAAGAAACACGGAAAAGATAGTGGCGATGGTCCACGTAAAATTAC
>JAAZZI010000132.1 GCA_014239225.1 Gammaproteobacteria bacterium | reverse complement strand
AGTATCTTCACTACTTAAGTCATTTAATCTAGATTGGACATCTTCATCCTTTATAGTTTTACCATATGAAATGAATTCATCCCATGTTATTATTTTTTCATGAGTTATGTGCTCTATATCCTTCATCAAAACAACTTTTTCAATATTTTCTAAAGAATCTAAAATTGGGAGTATACGATTAATTGGCATTCTTTCTTTTTCGCCATTATCACTAGGATTATGACCAACAAAAACAATTTTAGAGCATGAGTTACTTACAATCCAATCAACTTCTTCTGGAGAACAAGTATGATAAACACCAACAGATACAGACCTAATTAATTGCGTTGCTGCATAGATATATGACCATTCTTTTCGATTATAACTATAGATACTGATCTTATCATTCGGGTTTATTCCTAGATTGATTAAAGACTTAGAAATTTTAAATACATTATCTTTTAAATCATTCCAGCTATCAGTTTGCCAATTATTATTAGAATCTTTTATTGATAAAGCAGGTTCATTAGGAAATTTATCTGCATTACTAAGTAATATTTTTGGTGTTAACATATCATTTAACCTTATTTACATGTCATTATTGAGTTCATAATAATTAGTAAGTACTTATTATTATATAAAGAATATAGTTTCAATTAAGACATAATACAATTCTATGAGCTTGACTTAAAAATAGATAAACTGATAAATTCAGTCTAGCCGGGGTGGCGGAATTGGTAGACGCGCGCGACTCAAACTCGCGTATCGAAAGGTGTGGGGGTTCGAGTCCCCCCTCCGGCACAATTTAATAGTATATCTATTTATTATTATACTTAGAAGTATATAATTAAATCAATTTAAAAGCTACTTTTTCAAACTTTTCATTTGCTTTCCTGTCGCTCCATTTTCTAGCATCACTATTTCAGATAATATACTAAGTGCTATTTCTTCAGGAGTTGTTGCATTTAAGTCTAAACCAATAGGTGTATAAAGATTTTTTAATTCAGAATCGGATAGACCGTTATCCAGTAAATATTTTTTTATAAGATCAGCTTTTTTTTGACTTGCAATAACTCCAACATACTTTATCCCTTTTTTAATTGCTGCTAAAGCTATTTTATCATCATCGCTGTGATGAGTTGCTAGAATAAAATAATCAATATTCTCATCTATTTTATCAACTTCTAATTCTTCAGTTATAAGTTTATCTACATTTGGAAATAACTCTTCATTAGACTTATTAGTATGAATATGACTTTTTGCAGTATGAATGATTATTTTAAAATTTAATAGTTTTGCTATTTTAGATAAAGATTCAACGATGCTACCATCACCCCTAATTAAAATGACAGAATCAATCATTTGTGGTTCAACAAGTATCGACATAATTCCTCCGCAAGGTATACCCATTCCTATTGAATCGCTATCAAGATCAATTTCAATAATTTTAGGAATTCCATTAGTTAAAGTTTCTATAGCTGTATCAGAAGCTCTATTCTCAATACAGCCACCACCAACGTAACCTATAAGTCTATAACCTTTTTCATCAAATAATGCTTTATCTCCAACTCTACCGGAAGATGAACCTTTTACGCTTATCACCGTAGCTACAGCATAAGGTTTTTCTTTACTTTCGATTTTTAAAGCTTCTTTTAAGAAAAGTTTATTTTTAGACATTAATAATTATATTTGATACTAAATCAGCATAATCATCTTTAGTGTCACAATCAAAAATGACCTCTGACGAATTAATATTCACACCTATTGCTTTATTTATATTTTGACTAATTATATCTTTACAACCTCTATCACCTTTTAAAAGAAGTATTTGTCTAAAATACTTCTTTGGAAAAATTACAGGATTTGCTTGGCTCCCAAAATATTCAGCATATATAATTTTTTCACCATTATTTATTATAAAAGCTGATTTTAATTTATTTAAAGTTTTAACTGTAATTAACGGCATATCTCCTAAAACAAACATATTACCATCAATATTATCTGGCAATGAAGATATAGCCAAAATTATAGATTTAGAAATACCAGAAGACCAATCTTTATTGTAAATAATATTATTTATTGCTGAAGGAATATTTTTATGTATTTTTTTATAATCAAAACCGGTAATAATAAAAACGGGGTCTAAACGAGAACTAATTAAATTTTGAGAGACTGTTTTAATTAAAGCTTGACCTTTATATGGCAACAGTAGCTTATTAGCTCCCTCCATTCTTTTAGAAGAGCCTGCAGCTAGGATCGTTGCAGAGATATTCAAATTATGCTATCTTATAATATATAAAAAATTAAACTTATAAATCTTCTGCTTTAATTGGAAGTTTACGAACTCTTTTTCC
>JAAZZI010000131.1 GCA_014239225.1 Gammaproteobacteria bacterium | reverse complement strand
TAATGAGCATGGGGTCTCAACTTTTTTTTGTTCTCAGCAGCGGAAATGTTTTTGTCGCGACATTTTTTTTTTCTTCTACCAAAACAAGTTTTTTTTAAGGCATAAAGTGCTTTCAGAATATTTTTTTCTGCCCAAGTCAGAGACAGACATTTTTCCCATCAAATTTGCTGACAGAAAAAATATTTTTCTTACAGAAGATAACGGTAATGTCTGGGCCTTAAATAGATTTACTGGTGCATCAGTTTGGAAACAAGAAAAACTAGCGAACCGTCAAGTTACAGGTCCTGCTATTTTAGGCGACAAAGTTATTGTTTGTGATGTTGAAGGCTATATGCATTGGCTAGACAAAGAAACGGGTGATTTTGCTGTTAGAGCTCGGATAGGAAATGATCCTATTTTGACTCAACCAATAAATTCAAATGACATACTGTTCGTATATTCTAATTCAGGAGCACTTTCAGCATATACATACAAAAATAATGAAGAAAAATATCTAACCAAAGAATTGGAGAATAAAAAACCAGTTTCGGAAGAAACAATATCTGCTGATAAAAAAAATTCAAATAAAGAAATAACTGAAAATACTAAAAAAGAATCTGAAAACGAAGATTCTCTTTTTGGACGATTCCTAAATATATTTAGTGATGATAGTAAAGAAAAGGTAGAATAAATCTTAAAAATTTAAATCTCTGCATATCAATAAATCAACTTAAACGTCAACTATAGCCATGAAACCAATTGTCGCCATCGTAGGTCGCCCTAACGTTGGCAAATCCACTTTTTTTAATAATTTAACCTCGAGTCGTGATGCGTTAGTTGTTGATAGGCCAGGAATAACTCGGGATCGCCAATATGGAGTTGCACATCATAATTCAAATTCATTTCTAATTATTGATACTGGCGGTATTGGCGAAATAAATCATGAAAGTAAAGATATTGCTGATCTAATGACAGAACAATCAATGTTTGCTGCTAATGAATCATCAATATTAGTATGGATTGTTGATGGTCGTATTGGTCTCACCAATGTCGATGAAATTCTAGCTAAGAATTTACGTAAGTTAAATAAACCAATATTCCTTGTTATAAATAAACTCGAGGGTAATTTATCTAGTATCGAACTAAATGATTTCTATAGTCTTGGTTTAGATTCTATTTGGCCTGTATCTGCAAAAAGAGGCGATGGTATTAGTAAATTACTTGACGCGTTAGTTGGCCAATTATCTTGTGAATCTAAAAATAAATTAGAAGAAGAAAGTCTTATCATTTCTATATTAGGGAAACCAAATGTTGGGAAATCAACATTAATTAATAAAATTATCGGCGAAAAAAGAGTTCTAACATTCGATCAGCCTGGCACAACCCGTGATAGTATAAAAGTTCCAACAAAGAAAAATGGAAAAAATTATACTTTTATCGATACTGCTGGTGTACGTAGAAAAAGTAAAGTAAATGATACCGTTGAAAAATTTAGCATATTAAAATCCTTCGATGCCATAGAATCAGCAAAGATCGTTATTCTAGTTATTGATGCAATTGAAGGAATTACAGAGCAAGATAGTACGCTATTAGGTATGATTCAAGATAGTGGAAAATCCATAATTGTTGCAATCAACAAATGTGATGGGTTAGAAAAAATAGAAAAAGATCGGATTAAATCTCAACTTTCTCGAAAATTTAGTTTTATTGATTATGTAGAATATCATTACATTTCGGCTCTAAATGGCACTGGTATAAATAGTTTATTCAAAAAAATAGATGCAATTGTTAGTTCACTTGATATTAATTTTTCGACATCTCGCTTGACAGAAATTTTACAAAAAATAATCTCAAAACATCCCCCTAAAATCATTAATGGCAGAAGAATAAAGTTACGTTATATGCATCTAGGTGATACATGCCCGATACGTTTTATTATTCATGGGAACCAAACAAAAAATGTTCCTGATAGTTATAAACGCTATTTATCAAAGGCGATAACAAAAGAATTAAAATTAGTAGGAACGCCTGTGCTGATAGAGTTTAAGCAAAGTGAAAATCCATACAAAGGGAAAAGAAATATTTTAACAAAAAGACAAATTAATAAGCGTGCTCGTTTAATAAAGTATAGTAAGAAAAAATAGTAAAATATTTAAATATCTTATAAAATTTTATTATATAAATTTTTTATTGTGGTAAGAATATTTATCACATCCCCTTCTGTTTGTAATTCACCATTTTCATTTAATACAACTATGTCTGTCTTATTATTAATGCTTGTTAAACTTAATTGGTAAAGTATACCTTCTTCATCTTCATCATCGCCCCAAAATTTCAATCTAGAAAAAAGGCTTTTCTCCTCTTCTTCATCTTCAGATCTAATATAACGAAAACTATAGAAATGGACTTTAGTACACGATGTGTATATTACGACGAAGTTAAATATCAACAAAATTATCATGCTTATCAACCTGTTTTTCAGAATATGAAACAAAATATAGAT
>JAAZZI010000130.1 GCA_014239225.1 Gammaproteobacteria bacterium | reverse complement strand
CATCTTAAGGCGACATTATAGTGGGTTATTGAATCATCAAGAGAGGTTATCTGTTCACGAGATTTAAAAGTATTACATGATACAAGTAATATCATTAATAAAAATGATATTAAAAAAAAAACTAAATTTTTCATACTACATACTCCTCTTATCTCTTTTATGAAAAAAATCTATACATTCTCTAGAATATTATTTTCTAAGGGTATTATTGGCTGTTTTGATGAATCAAATTTACCCCATAAAACTCTCATTGTTTTGCGCATTATAGGATGGATTAGATCTGGCTCAACATCACAAAGCGGTTTTAATACAAAACTATAATTAGTTATATCATCTCTTGGAATATTATGTTTCTCACTAACAAGATTACCAAATAATAATAAATCGATGTCGAGAGTTCGTGAGGTATGTGGTGCCTGATTCCTTTTTCGTCCAAATTGATATTCAATTTCACGTAGTCTTGATTCCAGAATTTCAATACCCATATTCGTTTCAAATTGAACAACTAGATTATAAAAATCATCGCCATCCATACCAACAGCTTTGCTCTGGTATATTGGTGAAACATTAATTTTGCCAAAATAGTTTCTAAGGCTGCTTAAAGAACCATTTATGTTTTTTGCTTTATCAATATTACTGCCTATACCAATATAGACTTGCGTCATCCTCATTTTTTGTTACCGCGTTCTATAATTACTCCTACATCTCTTGCGTAACGCACAGCCCCTATTTTATTTAACGATAGTCGTAACCACGTCACATTAAATTCTACTAAGATTATGTTTGCTATGTGTTCAGCTAGTGTTTCAATTAACTCAAATTCACTATCCCCGACAAAACTAATCAAACGTTTCGCAACTGCTTTATAATTCAAAGCATCTTCTATTTTATCGCTTGCTGCTGCTTTCGAAACATTAGTTGCCATTTCCAGATCGAGAATAACAGTTTGCTTAATTTGTCGCTCCCAATCATATATACCAACTACTGTTTCTATTTTCAGGTCTCTAAGAAAAATAATATCCATAGATAAAAGTGTTATTTATATATATATTTAAATGATTAGTTGATCTTAAGCTTGATAAAGATTTCAATATATCAATGTTAATTAATATTTTATTAATTTTTTCAGCATACCTTCTAGGGTCCGTTTCAGCTGCTATTATAGTTTGCAAAATGCTTGGTTTGTCTGATCCTCGTACTGGAGGTTCTGGTAATCCAGGAACAACCAATGTAATGCGTCTGTATGGGAAAAAAGCAGCATTCCTAACTTTAGTTGGCGATATATTTAAGGGGATTATCCCTGTATTACTCGCCAAAGTCATTGTGGACTCTGAATTTATTATTGCCATATGTGGTTTAGCCGCATTCTTAGGGCATATTTTCCCGATCTATTTTAAGTTTGAGGGCGGAAAAGGGGTTGCGACATTAATTGGTATCCTTTTTGCGACGCACTGGCTACTTGGCGTGTCTTATATAATCACTTGGATTTTAACCGCATTAATATTTCGTTATTCTTCTTTAGCAGCGTTAATTGCTGCGTTGCCAATACCTATTTATTCCTACTTTATTGAACACAATAATCAATATACTATTAGTTTTGCTGTTATTGCGATTATTCTTTTTTGGAGGCATAAGCCTAATATATATAATCTACTTAACGGCAAAGAAGATAAAATCTGGTAAATGTGGACAACGCTACTAAATCAAATATTATCTATTGGCCATCTCGGCTTTGCTTGAAAACCTAGTGGTTCATATTGACCTTTTTTGATTCTTAGATACCCGGCATAAGCAATCATCGCGCCATTATCAGTACAATATTCATCTCGTGGAAAAAAAACCTCACAACCCTCTTCCTTCAGCATAGTAATCAAACCATACTGTAATTGCTTGTTAGCGCTAACACCGCCAGCTACGACTAATTGTCGAATACCAGTCTCTTTAATCGCGCGTCGGCATTTTATAATAAAGGTATCGACAACTGCATCAACAAATGCACGCGCTACGTCTGCCCTTGTTTGCTCATCAATATATTCTGATTTTATTGTATTTAGAGCAAAAGTCTTAAGTCCACTAAAACTAAAATCAAGGTTTGGCTGGTTCGTCATTGGCCTAGGAAACTGAAATCGATCGCCAACTCCTTTTTCGGCTAACGCTGAAAGTGCCGGGCCGCCAGGATATGGCAACCCTAATACTTTTGCAGTTTTATCAAAGGCCTCTCCTGCAGCATCATCAACAGATTCGCCTAAAATTTTAAAAATACCACTAGCTTTCACATTAACAATTTGTGTATGGCCACCTGAAACTAATAATGCAAGAAACGGGTATTCTGGAGTATTTTTTTCGAGCATAGGCGCCAACAAATGTGCCTCCATATGATGTACCCCAATAGATGGTAGAGATAAAGCATAGGCTAAACTTCTTCCGACCGTACAACCTACCAATAACGAGCCAACAAGGCCTGGACCCATAGTGTACGCAATCGCATTTA
>JAAZZI010000012.1 GCA_014239225.1 Gammaproteobacteria bacterium | reverse complement strand
TAATTTTTCTAGTTTCTTTTTTTCTCTTTTAAGAAATTAATTCTTCTTAAGAATAAATTAGTTAATATCAAGCATAACTCTTAATTATCACTATATTCAATAATAGGTTCGATACTAGCTAGTTGTTCTAGTTCACTAAGATTCACTAATCTAACGCCTTGAGTATTACGTCCAAATACAGAAATGTCTTTCACTGGTGTTCTAATCAATGTTCCTTGGTCGCTTATCAGCATGATTTCATCATCATTTTCGACAGCAACTGCGCTTACAACTGGGCCATTTCGTTTTGTTACTTGTATTGAGATAACCCCAACTCCACCTCGTGATTTTTGTGGGTAATCCTCGATATCTGTACGTTTACCATAACCGTTTTGGGTGGCGGTTAACACAGTAGTCTCTGTACTTTTGACAATAATTAGTGAAATAGCATTTTGTCCTTTAGTTAAACGAATGCCACGTACACCCTTAGCTGTTCTACCCATTGACCGAACATGAGACTCGGGGAATCGAACAACTTTACCAGCATCACTAAATAACATAATGTCACGCTTACCATCTGTCAATTCGACACCAATAAGCTTATTTCCACCCACAAGTTCGATTGCACGGATACCGCTCGGTCTTGGGCGTGAAAATTCAATCAGCGATGTTTTTTTAACAGTTCCATCGGCAGTTGCCATAAATACAAACATATCCTCGACATAATTTCTTATTGATAACACCGCATTAATTTGCTCACCTTCTTCCAATGGTAATAAATTAATTATGGGTTTGCCGCGAGCCGTACGGCTAGCTTGCGGTAGATCGTATACTTTCAACCAGTAAAGTTTACCTCGACTTGAAAAACATAATAATGTGTCGTGTGTACTCGCAATAAATAATTTATCAATAAAATCCTGATCTTTAACAGAAGTTGCTGTCTTACCCCTTCCTCCTCGACGTTGAGACCGATAAGTATTGATCGGTTGTGATTTTGCATAACCCGCATGAGATAATGTAACAACAACATCTTCCTCTGTAATTAAATCTTCCATACTTAAATCTTTTTGTGTTTGAATAATCTCAGTTCTACGCTCATCGCCATAACGATCTTGTATGTCTCTTAATTCATCGTGTATAACTTTCATTAATCTTTCAGGTCTTGAAAGAATATCTAGTAAATCAGTAATTGTTTTTAACAAATTACTATACTCTTTAAGAATCTTATCTTTCTCAAGACCAGTTAATTTTTGTAAGCGTAATTCAAGAATTGCCTGAGCTTGTTCAGGAGATAATCGATAGCCGTCATCATGTAACCCAAATTCATACTGCAAATTATCGGGTCTTGAAATCTCTGAGCCGGCATCTTTTACCATTTCAACAACAGCACTTGATTCCCATATACCTTTAAGTAATTCCACTTTTGCATCTGCTGGACTAGCTGATTTTTTAAGTAGTGTAATGACAGGATCAATATTTGCTAAAGCAACCGCCAAACCCTCTAAGATATGTGCACGAGCACGAGCCTTACGTAACTCAAAAATAGTTCTTCTTGTAACAATCTCGCGACGATGGCTAATAAAAGCTTCAAGTAATTGTTTTAAATTTAAATTTGCTTGTGGTTTATTGTCGACTAGGGCTACAGTATTAACACTAAAAGCCGATTGCATTTGAGTAAATTTATATAGATTATTTAATATAACTTCGGCAACTTCGCTACGACGTAACTCAACTACAACTCGCATACCGTCTCTATCTGATTCATCACGTAGTTCACGTATTCCTGTAACTTTTTTATCTTTCACCAACTCAGCAATTTTTTCTAGTAATCGTGCCTTATTAACTTGATATGGAAGTTCAGTAATGACAATTTTGTTTCCGGAGTCATGCTCTTCAATTTTACTTCTAGCACGAACTTCGATACGGCCGCGTCCTGTTTCATAAGCATCTTTAATTCCCGATGAACCATTAATTATCCCCGCTGTTGGAAAATCAGGTCCTGGAATATGTTTCATTAAATCCGAAATTTCGATCTCCGGCGTTTCAATTAAAGCTATACATGCATTTATAACTTCCGATAAATTATGCGGTGGTATATTAGTTGCCATACCAACAGCAATACCTGCTGATCCATTAATTAATAGATTAGGTAATCTTGTTGGGAGGACACTAGGTTCACTTTCTGATTCATCATAATTTGGAGTGAAATCAACTGTTTCCTTGTCAATATCAGCAAGTAGTTCCTGTGTAATTTTTTGCATCCTAATTTCTGTATAACGCATTGCAGCTGCTCTATCACCATCTACAGAACCAAAATTACCTTGCCCATCTACAAGCATATATCTAAGAGAAAATGGTTGTGCCATTCGCACAATCGTATCGTAAACAGCGGTATCTCCATGAGGATGATATTTACCAATAACATCACCAACAACACGTGCTGATTTTTTGTAAGCCTTATTCCAATCGTTACCCATTTCCTTCATGGCGAATAAAACTCTTCGATGGACAGGTTTAAGACCATCTCGGACATCAGGTAACGCACGGCCAACGATAACGCTCATGGCATATTCCATGTAGGATTGCCGCATTTCGTCTTCTATGTTGACAGGAGAAAGTACTTTTGCGAAATCAGATTCAGGCATAGATCATTTACGGAAAAGAGAACAAAAATCCTTATTTTTTAGTGATTTTTTAGTAATTCTAAAGAGATAAATTTTATCATAATATGGTGCTTTCCCCTACTAAATTCTTAGATTTAACTAACTGATTTTAAAATAGGTTTAACCGAAAATTGCAAGCATTTTTTTAGCGTTGGGTTCATGGATAATTCCCTTTTCAGTAACGATATAATCAATCAACGATGCGGGGGTAATGTCGAAAGCCGGATTTAGAATTTCAGTTTGATTTAAACTGGATTGGGTCTCTTGAAAATTCATTACCTCCTCTGCTGGGCGGTTTTCAATAGGTATCTTTTTCCCTGAATCTATTTTCATATCAATTGTGGATGAAGGGGCCACTACCATAACTTTTACATTGTGATGCTTTGCCGATACTACATGCGAATATGTCCCTATCTTATTAGCAATGTCGCCATTAGCTGTAATGCGATCAGAACCAACAATTAACCAGGAAATCTTTTTTGTCTGCATCAAATTAGATACAGCTGAGTCAATTAACAAACTTACAGGAATGTTATCCTGTTTTAATTCCCAGCTTGTTAGTCGAGCGCCTTGAAGCCATGGACGGGTTTCGGAAGCATAGACTTTCTTAAGTAACCCTTTTTGGTAAGCTGTTCTTATCACTCCTAAAGCTGTGCCATATCCGCCTGTTGCTAAAGCGCCTGCATTGCAATGAGTTATAACTTCGCTATCTGGATTAATTAATTCTGCCCCAAGACGACCCATCTCATGATTAGCAGCAATATCATCATTGTGTATTTTAATCGCAAGGTCTAGTAGTTGGGTTTCAGGATCACCATCAATCATATTAAATTGCTTACGCATCTTAGAAATCGCCCATTTTAAATTAATGGCGGTTGGCCTAGCTGCAACAAGTACTTGAAGAACCTCTTCAATATCTTCACGCCAATTATCAGGAGAATTTTGATAAGCTGAATGTGCGGCAAGCACAACAGCATATGCTGCAGTAATCCCAATTGCAGGAGCGCCCCGAACTACCATTTCTTTAATTGCATTGGCGACATCAAGCGCTGAACTATAATCAAGATAAACCACTTCATTTGGTAATTTTCTCTGATCTAGTAACATCAACACTCCTGCATTCCATTTAACTGCAGTAAATGTTTCGATTTTCGGCTCTGATTCTTTGTTTTTCATATGATTAATGGATTATCATAAACATTTAAGAATAATTAAATAATGATGTCAAAATGAACATTGATACCTTAATACATGCTAGATGGATTATACCTGTTGAACCAGAAAATACCGTCTATGAAAACTATGCTCTTGCTATTAAAAACGACAAAATAATAGCATTACTAGGCTCTGATGACGCCAGAAAAAAATTTACGGCAACAGAAGAATTAGTTCTAGAACATCACGCTTTAATTCCTGGTCTAATTAATACCCATACGCATGCTGCAATGTCGCTATTTCGAGGTATAGCCAATGACTTACCATTAATGGATTGGTTAAATAATCATATATGGCCTGCCGAAAAAAAATGGATTGGTCCTGAATTCGTCAAGGATGGAACTAAACTTGCGATTGCAGAAATGCTCCGTAGTGGAACAACTTGTTTCAATGATATGTACTTTTTTCCAGATAGCACTGCTGAAATTTGTGCAAGCGTCGGAATGCGCGCTATGATTGGTTTGATTATAATTGATCTTCCAACTTTATGGGCAAACAGTAGCGACGAATATTTAGCTAAGGGTGAATACGTCCATGATTCTTTTAGACATAATCCACTTATCAATACCGCATTTGCGCCTCATGCACCCTACACTGTCTCTGATGACTCATTAAAACGAATAGCGGTACTTGCTGAAGAACTTGATATTCAAATTCATATGCATATTCATGAAACGAGTGACGAGATCAACCAAAGCATCAATCAATATGGAAAACGTCCGCTTGATCGTCTATCAGAATTAGGATTATTAAGCTCGCGCTTAATCGCAGTACATATGACACAGTTAGAAAAAAATGAAATTGATAAACTAAGAAAACTTGGAGTTAGTATAGTTCACTGTCCAGAATCTAACTTAAAACTGGCAAGTGGTTTCTGTCCGGTTGGGAAATTACATGATAATAATATTAATGTTTGTATTGGAACGGATGGCGCAGCAAGTAATAATGACTTAGATATGCTTGGTGAAATGCGTACAGCAACATTACTAGCTAAAGGTGTTGCTAATGACTCTACTTGTAGTGATGTGCACAAGACCTTGAAGATGGCCACACTTAATGGCGCCAAAGCACTAGGTTTAAGTGAGTCTATTGGCTCACTAAAAAAAGGGAAGCAAGCTGATATTGTAGCTCTAAATCTAAATCAATTAGAAACTACCCCGCTTTACGAACCTCTCTCCCAAATTATTTATGCGAGTGATCGTCAACAAGTAAGTGACGTATGGGTCGCTGGAAAAAGATTACTAAAAGATAAAAAATTAATAACTCTAAACTCTGAGGAGTTAATGGAAAATGCTAAGTTATGGCAGGAAAAAATAAAAAGTAATTATTCTAAAAATTAGTTTTATTTCAAAGGGAAAAACTAACTAAATGTACTTTCAATAAGTGTATTGGAATATCTAATTTTTTCAGCAAGACTATTGGCAATAATATATCTTAATTTTTCGATAATAATTGGCTGCTTCTCTTGTAGTTCATCAATATCATGCTTATTCCAAATTAATAACTTCACTTTTTCTTCTGGTGCTGTAAGAACATCTGCTGAAGTCACCTCCCCACGTAAAAAACTCATCTCACCTAACCAAACCCTCTTTGTTAATCTAATCATCTTTCCTTTTTGAAGCCGTATAATTGGTACGCCCTCAAGAACAAACATCAGATTTTCAAAAGTTTGATTAGCTACTATTAACTCTCCGGTACACTCCTCTTCGCCTGCCCGTTCATATAATAGTTTAAACTCTTTAGGTGATAAAAGATGAAATTCGCTTTGGTAAAGATTATGTAATTCTTTTGGCAGACAACGAATCGAATTCTCATAAAAATACTGGGTTATTTTTAATCCATTAATAAGACTATTAGTAATACTAAGAATTAATATAGCTGTCATACCCGGCTGATCAAGCCCGGTATATAGTGCTAAGAAAAAATAACCGATCTGAACTATAATGAGTGCTACGCGAATAAAGATTATTGATGAAGATAGATAACAGATTGTAATCGTTGTCGACAATATAAGTATTGCTGTATCTGTAAAACTCATGATTTTTATTACTCCAAATCGCTCCTCATTACTTCATTTAGATATATTTTACCTAGAAAATATTAGAGTACCCATTCCATCTATTTACAATCTCGCAGAATAGAATTGCAGTTTGTTCTGCATCATAACGTGCTGAATGCGCCTCCTTTTCGTTCCAGTCTAAACCAGCGGCTATTGCTGCGCGTGACAATACTGTTTGACCATAAGCAAGACCAGCTAATGTTGCTGTATCAAAAGTACTAAATGGGTGAAAAGGATTGCGTTTAATATTATTTCTTTCTACACAAGCATTCAAAAAGCTTAAGTCAAATGATGCATTATGTCCGACGAGTATAGCTCGAGTACATTCATTATCTTTTGTCTTTTTTCTTATTGTACGAAATATCTCATTAAAAGCATCAGTTTCACTAACTGCGATCTGCTTGCGAAATGGGTGTTCGGGGTCAATGCCAGTAAATTCCAGTGATGCGATGTCAAGATTAGCACCTTCAAATGGCTTAATATATTTAGCTAT
This sequence comes from Gammaproteobacteria bacterium, assembly GCA_014239225.1. Classification (GTDB taxonomy): domain Bacteria; phylum Pseudomonadota; class Gammaproteobacteria; order Eutrophobiales; family Eutrophobiaceae; genus UBA11869. The sequence continues at coordinate 6,697 of JAAZZI010000012.1, read as the reverse complement.
AATCTCATCAATACACCAGTGATTTTCCGTATTGAGTGTTAATGTTACAGCGGCAATCTCTAATAAAGCATCTTTTGATGCATTAAATCCAGCCGTTTCTATATCAATTATAACAGGGAAAAAACCACGAAATCGTTTTGCAATAGTTTTCTTCGTATTACTCATTTTAATTAAAACTTCACTTGCCATGAACAAGTATCACCAGCACGTAAAGGAACTAATTCATCATCACCAAAAGGTAGCGTCTCTGGAATATGTGTTTCTTTTTTTACTAATGTAATTTTTTCATGATTGCGATTAAGTCCATAAAAATCTGCCCCAAAAAAACTAGTAAATGCTTCAACTTCGTCTAATTTATTTTGGTTATCAAAAATTTCAACATAAAATTCTAGAGCATTATAAGCAGAAAAAATACCTGCGCATCCACAGCCGCTTTCCTTTTTTGAACGTGGATGTGGTGCGCTATCTGTTCCTAGAAAAAACTTAGAATTTCCACTAGTTGCGGCGCCTAAAACCGCCAAACGATCATCTTCTTCTTTGAGAACAGGTAAACAATAATTATGTGGCTTGAATGATTCATCAAATAAATCATTTCGATTTAAAAGTATGTGTTGTGGGGTTATTGTTGCGGCAACATTGCTGCTTGCATTTAAAACAAAATCAACGGCTGCCTTAGTAGTAATATGCTCAAATACTATCTTCAATTCACAAAAGTCATCAACCAAAGGTTCTAAGACTTTCTCAATGAATACCTTTTCTCTATCAAAAACATTAACTTCAATATCACTAACCTCCCCATGTATCAATAGAGGTAATTTGTTCCTCATCATTGCTTCTAAAACCGAATAAATCTTTTTAATATCTGTAACCCCGCAATCAGAATTTGTTGTTGCTCCTGCTGGATAATACTTTAAAGCCTTAATTGATTCCGTTTGTGCGGCAACATTTATTACATCAGGGAGCATATTATCGGTTAGATATAAGGTCATTAAAGGTTCAAAATTATATTTTTTATCGACGCTATCTAGAATACGTTCGCGATAAGATAATGCCATATCTACGGTTGTAATTGCCGGTTTTAGATTTGGCATCACAATCGCTCTTGAAAATTGCGCTGCACTATAATTAACTATACTGGCCATAGCTGCTCCATCGCGAAGATGGAGATGAAAGTCATCGGGCTTTGATATGGTTAATGTCTGCATAAATTAGGAGAATTCATTAAATTTTCTTAAATAAAAGGTATCATATGCACCGTTATTTGTCCGCGACTATGTTTTTTTTATTTAAAATATTACTAATATACTCGATAAAATATTAAAAAGGAGTAAGCATGAAGTATAACAAACTTGGGCAAACAGATATTGAGGTTAGCCAAATTTGCCTAGGAACCATGACCTGGGGGGAGCAAAATACTGAGAAAGAAGCACATGAGCAATTAGATTATGCAATCGAAGCTGGTATCAATTTTATTGACGTTGCAGAAATGTATCCCGTCCCACCACGTGTGGAAACTTATGGGCTAACTGAATCCTATATTGGTAATTGGTTAAGTAAAAGAAAGGATCGCGATAAAATAATACTTGCAACAAAAGTCAGTGCTAAAGCTGAATGGCTACCATATATTCGTAATGGTCAGATAAAACTGGATAAAAAAAACATTGTACAAGCCTTAGATGATTCACTAAGACGCCTTAACACAGACTATATTGATCTTTATCAGATGCATTGGCCTGACCGTGATACCAATTTTTTTGGAAAATTAGCCTATTATCATGCGCCAGACAAAGATGGTGTGCCTATAGCTGAAACTCTAGCTGTACTTGTTGAACTAGTAGAGCAAGGAAAAATTCGAACAATTGGTATATCAAATGAAACTCCCTGGGGTTGTGCTGAGTATTTACGTGTGTCAAGACAAGAAAGAGCACCTAGAATTGTTAGTATTCAAAATCCATACAATTTATTAAATCGTACTTTTGAAATCGGTCTTTCAGAATTTTCACATCGTGAACAAATTGGTCTTCTCGCCTATTCTCCGCTAGCGTTTGGTGCGCTAAGTGGTAAATACTTGAATAATCAAAAACCTGAAGGTGCGCGTCTAACACTTTTCGAACGGTTCGACCGCTACCTTAACCCGAAGGCACAAAAAGCAACCGAATCTTATGTCAACCTTGCTAAGGAAAATGGTTTAGATCCGTCACAAATGGCACTATCTTATGTTTCTAGCCGACCATTTTTAACCAGTAATATTATTGGGGCAACATCAATGGAGCAATTAAAGACTGATATTGAAAGTATAAATATTGAACTTTCGAAAGAGATTATTAATCAAATCGAATGTATACACGAAAAAAATCCAAATCCCGCGCCATAAACGTAGTTTCTAAGATTCTATCTACGTTAATACATGTATAATTAACAAGAAATCAAACAAATCAGGTGATTATGGAACTATCAGCGCTTACAGCAATCTCGCCAGTTGATGGTCGATACCAAAATAAAACTGATGTCCTAAGACCTATATTCAGTGAATACGGATTATTCCGATTCCGTGTGCTTGTTGAAATAGAATGGCTGAAGAAACTCTCAAAAAATCCTAATATAAAAGAAATTGAGTCTTTTTCCGCTAGCTCAATTTCATTACTTGATAATATAAAAAATAATTTTTCTATCGATGATGCTAAACAAATAAAAAAAATAGAAAAAATAACAAATCACGATATGAAAGCTGTTGAATATTTTATTCGTGAAAAAATACAATCAGATCCTAAATTAAAAAATGTAAGTCAATTTATACATTTTGCGTGCACGTCTGAAGATATTAATAATCTAAGTTATGCTTTAATGTTAAAAGATGCGCGTGAAAATATATTACTTCCAAAATTACAAAAGCTAATCATAATTTTACAAGAAATGTCTGATAGTTATGCATCCATCCCAATGTTATCCAGGACGCATGGTCAAACCGCATCGCCAACAACCTTAGGCAAAGAAATGGCAATTTATGTGTATCGTGCATTAAGACAAATGAAGCAGTTTGAAAATATTGAATTACTAGGGAAACTAAATGGAGCTGTTGGAAACTTTAATGCTCATTTTGCTGCCTATCCTGATATTAACTGGATGTCACTATCAAAAGAATTTATTGAAGAGCTTGGGCTCACTTGGAATCCATATACAACACAAATAGAGTCACATGACTATATGGCTGAATATTTTCATACTCTAGCCCGTACGAATACGATTCTAATCGACCTCTGTCGTGATTTATGGGGTTACATTTCACTTGGTTATTTCAACCTAAAACCAATTAAAGGAGAAGTAGGATCTTCAACGATGCCTCACAAAGTTAATCCAATTGACTTTGAAAACGCAGAAGGTAATTTTGGGATAGCTGACAGCATATTTGAGCATCTCGCTATGAAACTACCCACATCACGCTGGCAAAGAGACCTGTCTGATTCAACTGTCCTAAGGAATGCGGGTGTTGGAATAGCGCATACAATTATCGCCTTTGATTCAACTGTAGCTGGTTTATCTAAAATTGATATTAATAAAGATGTGATACATGAGGACTTAAAAGATTCCTGGGAAGTCCTAACAGAACCAATTCAAACTGTTATGCGTCGCTATAATATAGATAACGCCTATGAAAAATTAAAAGAATTATCTCGCGGACAAAAAATTAATAAAGAAATCCTGCATAATTTTATTGAACAACTTGACATACCTGATGATGCTAAATCAAGATTAAAAGAATTAAATCCAAGTAATTACTTAGGTAATGCTGAAATTCAAGCAAAATCAATAAAAAAATAAATTGATAATCTGGAAATAATAAATATGCATGATCTTTCTAAATTTAGATTAGGCAGATCTCCTGATGAAATACTAGCTATAGAAACTAGGCAGGAAACCGTTAATGCAGCACTAGAACTTACAAAACAATCAACACATAAACTCACAATTTTTTCTAAAGACCTTGAGCCTTGCGTTTATAACCAACCGGATTTTCTAGAGGCTCTAAAAAATTTGGCACTTATTGGACGTCATGTTCAAATTCGTATCTTAGTTTCTAATATTGAGTCTATTATAAATGTGGGACATGGGCTGCTAAATTTAGCATCAAGACTACCTAGCTATATTGAATTACGTAAAATTTCACTGGAATATAAAAACTTCAACAAAGCAATTCTTATTGCAGATGAAATTGGTTATCTCTATCGTGAAAATGCTGACCGCTACGAGGGTAATATTAATTTTAATAACAGACGGGAATGTAAAAACTGCTTAGATGCATTCCAAGAGATGTGGGAAACAGCATTACTTGATAAGAATTTACGTAAAATACATTTATGAAAGTCTCAACCTTAGTTATCCTTTTTTTACTTGCAATAAGTACCTCTCTATCCATCGCTGAATCAATGAAAATTGAAATTATTCCCATGAAAAACCGAATGGTCGAGGAAGTTATTCCGATTATTAAGCCACTTGTTGTAAAAGGAGGTACGGTAACTGGAATGAACAATCAATTAATAGTCAAAACAACACCTTCTAATATTCAACTAATTAAATCTATTCTTATACAAATAGATAATGCTCCACGTAAATTACTGATTAGTGTGACAAGAAATAATAATAATAAATTTAGTAATGAAGAAGGAGGATTCTCGATAAAATATGATTCGAAGAATATTAATATCACATCTCCCGACACAGGCGAAAAGGGCATTATAATACAAAATAAAAATGATGATGGAGATGTGATTCGTTACAGAAAATCACATGAAGAAACCGAGACCCGAGAAAATAATATTTTCTACGTTAATACGCTTGAGGGAAATCCAGCTTTTATCAATACAGGCCAACTAATACCTATTAGAAACCAAACGACTGTTGTTACATCTGGAACGGTTGTGGTTCAGGATAATATTGAACATCGTAATGTTAGTTCGGGTTTTTATATTACGCCAAAACTACGAGGTAATAATGTAGTGCTTACCGTTTCTCCTCGCTTTGCGCAACTTAACCAAAACGAAAAGAATGTTATAAATGTCCAAAATATCGATACTACTGTACACGGTAAACTTGGTAAGTGGATATCGCTAGGCGGAATTGACCAAAGTCTTAGAGCCTCAGACAAAAGAAACCTCATTAATAAGAAACAATATAATGAAGAAAAAAGCAGTATTTTGATTAAAGTTGATGAGATTAAATAAAAAAATAGTTTTCGCGTGAGGCTGAAAGAACTGATAAAATAATACTCTTCCTTTATTCAAGAAAAGAAAAAATAAATGTTGATACTGCAAGGTTGTAATGCACTATCTAAATTTCGTGTTAATAAATTACTTTCGACAGTACAAGCTTACATACCCGAAATAATTTCACTCCAAACATGCTTTATTCACTTTGTGAATGAAAATGAGCCTCTAAATGAAAATGAACAAGCACAGCTTGAGGCATTATTAAATTCTAGAATGGATGGTGATGTTTCAAAAAACCACAATCAATTAATTGTCATTCCCAGGCCAGGAACAATTTCTCCATGGTCAAGCAAAGCAAGTAATATTATCCATAATTCTGGTTTAAATAAAATAATACGTGTTGAACGTGGAATAATTTATGTATTTGAAATATCTAATGGAGAAAATTTAACAAGCGAAAAAATTAAAAAGATAGCTCATTCCCTTCATGACCGGATGACTGAAATTATTATTGAAAAAGAGGATAAAGCAGAAGAATTATTCTTAACGACTACACCAACTCCGCTAGAAAATATTGATGTTTTAAACAAAGGTATAGATGAGCTGAAAAAAGCAAACTTAAATATGGGTTTAGCTTTATCAGAAGATGAAATATCTTTTTTATTCCTTGCTTTTGAAAAATTAAAAAGAAATCCAACCGATGTAGAGCTAATGATGTTTGCGCAAGCTAACTCAGAGCATTGTCGTCATAAAATTTTTAATGCTAAATGGATAATAGATAATATTGAAAAAGAAAACTCTCTGTTTTCTATGATTCGTCAGACACATAATGAAAATCCAAAAAATATTCTTTCTGCTTATCATGATAATGCCGCTGTAATGAAAGGTTTTTCTGGTTTACGATTTTTTGCAGATCCCAATAAACACGAATATCAGTATAAAGACGAAGCTATTCACTTGCTCATGAAAGTTGAGACGCATAATCATCCGACTGCAATTTCACCTTACTCGGGTGCTGCAACCGGTTCGGGAGGTGAAATACGGGATGAAGCCGCAACGGGGCAAGGAGCTAAGCCAAAAGCTGGTCTAACTGGTTTTGCTGTTTCAAATCTAAATATTACAGGTTACGAACAACCCTGGGAAAAAGATAACGGAAAACCCGAACGTATTGTTTCTGCGCTCGATATTATGATTCAGGGTCCAATTGGAGCCGCATCTTATAATAACGAATTTGGTCGTCCTGCTCTTTGTGGTTATTTTCGCACCTATGAGCAACGTGAATCTAGTTCTCTTATCTATGGCTATCACAAACCTATTATGCTTGCTGGTGGATATGGAATGATTTGTGAGTCTCATGTTAAAAAACAAATTATACCAAATAGAGCAAAATTAATTGTACTAGGGGGGCCAGCTATGTTGATTGGTCTTGGTGGTGGTGCTGCTTCATCAATGGCTTCAGGAATCAGCGATGCTTCACTTGATTTTGCTTCAGT
>JAAZZI010000129.1 GCA_014239225.1 Gammaproteobacteria bacterium | reverse complement strand
TAAACTTTTATCCTGTCGCGCTGCATAAAATATTCGTCGTGCCATGTTTGCTTCTCGAACCGCGCTACGGCAATGAGCGCTAACTTGGGTAGCTAACACAGCATTTAAATGCATTTCCGAAATTAATCCAAATAGAATTGCATTGATACCTGTCGTGTCTGCCTCAGTGAGCTCCGTTATATTCCCAATACCCATTATTATATTTATATTTGGATATTTCTGACGTAGTTTATGATAACGAATAATTGATTCAGTAAAACCAAAATGGATAGGGTCAAGTATCGGGTCTGCATAAAACGAACGACCCTTACCAGAAAATTTTTCAATTGCACTATATAGTGATTTCATGTCGGTATGATTTTCTGGAATAATTATCGGGACAGAATCAACTTCATCAGCCACCCACAGCGTGCTTTCTTTTAAACTAAGTAAAAAATTGGCGCCTGCTTGTCCTCCTCTTATTAACTCATCTTCATTTAACGAATCAACGCTAACTTTAAATCCAGCTTGATGTAATGCTTCAATAGAATCTTCTAAATGTGGAAAAGGTGTGTCTGGCAAACATCCAACATCAATCACATCAGCACCATCAAGACGATAACTCTCAGCACGAGCTAAGATTTCTTCAATACTAATCATAGGGGCATCTACTATTTCTGCAAATATATCGACATCATGCTTACTCAGATCAACTGGCTTACAGTCTCTTCCAAAAAAAATAGGTAAGTCTTTCATGTCAATTGTTCCGCGCGTACAAGTAGTCCCTATTTCTTCTGAAAGTTTTGATAAATCGCCGCGGCAAAGTCCTGGAACAATAATTCGGTCTATATCATCTATATCGGTAAGTCGTCTTGCTATCATTTGCGCTGTCATTAAGGCAGCAACACTGACGCCTATATTTCTAATTTCATATGTAAATTCTACGGGCTCCATTTCTTTCAAAATTCTTTCTAAACGTTTCTGAGCTAACTTACCCGTCAAAAAAAGAATCTTTTCATTATTTTTTTTATTCATCGCGATCGATTATAAGCGTGGAAGATTATTTAACAGAGAGTTATTTTTATATGTTAAAATTGGTCTATATGAACCATTCATTAATTTAAATATCATAAATAAACTGTAAATTGAAAAAAAGTATCTAGAATAGATATGAAATTATCATTATATAGTATTGTTTTATATGTATATTTATAATCAAATAATATATTTCAACGCTATTGGCATGATTATCGCCCATCAACTTATAAAATATGATAATTATAATTCATAACACAGGTTATTTATTAATATGCAAATACATTTGTTAGGTACCGGCGCAGGTGGTGGTTTCCCTCAGTGGAACTGTAATTGCGATAATTGCAGTCGTCTACGTGCAGGAACGATTAAAAGTAGCGCGAGAACACAATCATCAATTACGATTAGCGGAAATGGTGAAGATTGGATTTTATTTAATGCATCGCCCGATATAAGAGCGCAAATTGAGTCATTCCCACCATTACAACCTGCTCGTAAAATTCGAGACACCGGGATTGCCGCAATTATCCTATGTGATGCCCAAATTGATCACACTACTGGGTTAATCATAATGAGAGAGCATGACAAACCCTGGAATGTTTACTGTACCTCTGCGGTCTATGAGGACATGACAACGGGCTACCCTATTTTTAACATGCTCGATCATTTTCGCGGTGTTAATTGGAGTGAAATTAAAACTGATCAATCAAATTTTACTGTCCCCAAGGCTGATAATCTTGTTTTTACTGCGGTGCCGTTGAAGAGCGAAGCCCCGCCCTATTCACCGCATCGACATGCCACTGTAGCTGGTGATAACGTTGGTTTTAAGGTTGAAGATACTAAAACAGGTAAAAATCTTTTTTATGCGCCAGGTCTAGGCGTTATCGAAGATCATGTTCTTGAATATATGGCTGATGCCGATTGCATACTAGTGGACGGGACTGTATGGACTAATGATGAAATGTCTCGACATGGGATAAGCGATAAATTAGCAAGTGAAATGGGTCATTTAGATCAATCAAGTAAAGGTGGTATTATGGAGACTCTCAGTAATCTTCAAAAACCGCGCAAAATTTTAATCCATATCAATAATACTAATCCTATACTAGATGAAGATTCTCCAGAGAGAGAGAAATTAAATGAAGTTGGAATCGAAGTATCATTTGATGGAATGGAAATTGAAATCTAATTCTGGAATAAATAAAAAATGACAAGAAATCAAAAACCATGGACACGTGAAGAGTTTGAAAAAAAATTACGTGCAAAAGAAAAATACTATCATATTAATCATGACTTTCACCTCTTAATGAATGAAGGTGGTTTAGACAAGAAAGCAGTACAGGGTTGGGTTGCTAATCGTTTTTACTATCAAACCACAATTCCAATAAAAGATGCGGCAATCATGTCAAACTGCTCAGATCGTGACGCAAGAAGACAATGGGTTCAAAGAATTATTGATCATGATGGAACAGAAGGTGATGACGGGGGTATTGAAGCCTGGCTACAATTAGCAGAGGCAGTAGGATTATCCAGAGAAGAAACATTATCGT
>JAAZZI010000128.1 GCA_014239225.1 Gammaproteobacteria bacterium | reverse complement strand
CGGCAAAACGATAGTCTAGTTTGGCCATATCGCAGGCCCAATCACCAAAAACTTTACTATAACTAAGACTAGACGATGATTTATTAGAAGGGATTATTCCCTTCTTGAGGTCGAATGGTGTTACGCCATGATATTTAACAGGATCATCTTCTGCGGGAGTATATCCCTTACCTTTTTTTGTAATAACATGAAGAAACTGAGGTCCCTCAAGTTTTTGAATATTTTTTAACGTGCTAATTAATACAGATAAATCATGGCCATCCACTGGACCAATATAGTTAAAACCAAACTCTTCAAATAAAGTGCCTGGCACGATTAAACCTTTGACATGTTCTTCTGCGCGTTTTGTAATTTCAAGTACGGTAGGAATATTTGACAACACTTTTTTTCCGCTCTTGCGTACACTAGAATAAAATTTACCAGATAATAATTGTGCAAAACGATTTGAAAGCGCTCCCACATTCGGAGATATTGACATATTGTTGTCATTTAAAATAACTAACAAATCACTATGCTGAGCGCCTGCATGATTTAACGCTTCAAATGCCATTCCTGCAGTCAAACCTCCATCACCAATAATTGCTACGCATTTTCTTTTTTGTCCCTGTCTAGAAGCAGCTGTTGCCATACCTAAAGCAGCACTAATTGATGTACTAGAATGACCAACACCGAAAGTATCATAGTCACTTTCGTCTCGTTTCGGGAATGGAGCCAAGCCTTTCCATTGGCGTATTGTGTTAAGACGTTCTTTTCTTCCGGATAATATTTTATGTATATATGCTTGATGGCCGACATCCCAAACCAAGCGATCATCAGGCGTGTTGTATAAGTAGTGTAAAGCAATTGTTAATTCAGTAACGCCCAAACTCGCGGCAAAATGTCCTCCGCTTTTACTCACGGAATACAAAAGAAATTCTCGGATCTCATCAGCAACTTGGTCTAATTGCGATTCTGGTAGTTTTCGCAGATCAGCTGGAGAATCGATATTATCAAGTAAAGGTGTATTAATTTCTGTATTCATAAAGATTGTGTAAGCCAAAAAAGCCATTATGAATATTGCTTAAGGGTCATGCAAGAAAATTGATAAAAATATAAATACGAAATATGGCAAATCTTTATATGTATCAATACTGTACATTCGTCTCATCATCACTTAACCTTAGTGTAGCTGAGAAAATATCAGTTCGATTTTTAAAAACAAAATTAATCATCCGAGGCTATATTGGAATGGGCGTTCCACTAATTCAGCAATACAGAGTTGGTAAATATATTATTGGGGAGAAACTACGTGGTATCAAAAAATATCCTTTAGTATTAATGTTGGAACCTCTTTTTCGCTGTAATCTAGCTTGCTCTGGGTGTGGCAAAATCGATTACCCTAAAGAAATTCTTGATAAGCGTTTGAGTTTTGATGAATGTATGCAGGCCATTGATGAATGTGGCGCTCCTATTGTTTCCATCGCTGGGGGTGAGCCGCTCATACATAAAGAAATGACACATATCGTAAATGGGTTTATAAAACGTAAAAAATTTGTGTACCTTTGCACAAATGCAATACTTCTAAAAAAACACATAGATAAATATGAGCCATCGCCTTATTTAACTTTTTCAATTCATTTAGATGGAAATAAAGAACGCCATGATGCCTCTGTTTGTTTGGATGGTGTTTTCGAAAAATGTATTAGTGTTATAAAAATTGCTCACAAAAAAGGTTTTCGTGTCACTATAAATTGCACATTATTCCAAGGAGAAAGTGCTCGAGAAGTAGCAGAGTTCTTAGATATGGCTATGAAATTAGGTATTGAAGGAGTAACTATATCTCCGGGCTACAGTTACGAAAGAGCGCCAAAGCAAGATGTATTTTTGAAAAATAAAGAGAGTAAGCAATTATTCCGAAATATATTCAAATTAAATACTCATAAGACCTGGCGTTTTAATCAATCATCGCTATATCTTGATTTCCTTGCGGGTAACCAAACTTATCAATGTACGCCCTGGGGCAATCCAACTCGTAATGTCTTTGGCTGGCAAAAACCATGTTACCTACTAGTAGGTGAAGGCTATGCCTCAACATTTTCTGCATTGATACAAGAAACAGCATGGGAAAATTATGGTTCCGGAAAAAATCCAAAGTGTGCTAATTGCATGGTGCATTGCGGATATGAAGCAACAGCCGTTAACGATACATTCAAACATCCATTAAAAGCATTGGGTGTATTTTTAAAAGGACCGAAAACAAATGGTGAGATGGCTCCAGAGCTACCGGTGTTATATAACGATGATGAAATATCTAAACCAAAACTGATAGCGAACAATGAGATGTCCGACAATAACGGCAAAAATAAACAAGTTGCCTGATGGAACTACTATTCCTGGCAACAATGCTAGGACTTCTAATATGGGCAACGATTCTCTTACTACCGTCATGCCCCTATAGCACTCGAGAATCTCTAGCAGTTCTCTCAACAGAAAAAGCAACCTTATCAGAGGTTACGGTACTCATTCCAGAAAGAAATGAGGCATCAACAATAACCGAAACACTCGCAGCACTTAAAGCACAAGATCCCCAATTAAAAGTTATTCTGGT
>JAAZZI010000127.1 GCA_014239225.1 Gammaproteobacteria bacterium | reverse complement strand
TAGTATTTAATTTTTATTATTTAACAGATACAATTTTTTTGATTGCCGTGATAAATCTCTTTATATCTGTTTCTGAAATATCACCCATACAAGATATCCTAAAGAACGATTTTTTGAGGCCTCCTTGCCCAGCATAAATAACAAATCCTGCCTCTTTTAGTTCGTCGTGTAATTTCTCATAACTAATTCCTTCCGGCAAATAGAATGAATTTAGTACACAGGATGATTCGTTTTCTTCAAGACAAGGTTTAATTTTTAATTTTTCTAGTTCAGTTCGGACTATATTCATTAGATTTTGGTATTTTTCTTGGCGATTTTTCCAACCACCAAACTCAATTATTTCCTCTAATGCTTCATCTAGCGCATAAAAGGTTTGAATTGATTGTGTGAAGGGAGTTTTATTATTGTCTTGGGCATCTAAATAAACAAGAAGATCTAAATAAAGTGTACGAGCTAGTGTTGCATCCATTTGAGATGTGGCATTTCTATTGGTTAATACAAAAGATGTGCCAGGGACACCATGTAGGCATTTATTAGCGGTTGATGCGCAGGCAGTTATATTCCACTGGTCAAATTTTATTTCTTCTGCCCCAAAACTACTAACAGCATCGAGCAAGATCGATATATTTGCATGTTGTTTACATATATCTGCTATTTTTCCAATATTATTCAGACGTCCAGTGGTTGTTTCATGATGAACTACCGCAATATGCGAAATTTCTTTATGATACTGCAGTTCATTATTTAAATTGATAAGATTAATTTCTTCTCCCCACTCGTGGTGCAAAATAATATGATTAATACTATGAATTTTTGCGATTTTGGTAAAACGTTCGCCATAAACGCCATTCTCAATAATTAATAATTTACCATGCGTGGGGACTAGACTCGTTATCATTGATTCCATTGCCGATGTACCAGAACCGGTGAAAACAACTGCAGCCCATTTCTTAGCTGAAAGTTTGTATACATCAAGAAGGTTATTACGAATCTTGTTTTGAAGTTCGATAAACTCTTGCTCACGATGACAAAGGTCAGGTTTTAGGAGTGACTGTCTGACACGCCGACTAAGTATGACGGGACCTGGGTTAAGTAAAATACTCATTTTTAAAAACTACTATTAATATGGCGCATCATTCGTCTTAGCACTTCATTTGGTTTAACATTAGGTCTAGGAAGGTTTTCTATTGTACCAGAACAAATTTTTAGATGACAAAATGTAGGTCCCTCATTTTTATTTAATGAAAATAATTCATCAATGAGTTCCATTTTATTACCGCTCAAAACCATACTATAACCACACGCTTTAGCAATCATAGCAAAATTTATATTTTTTGATACAGTAGATTGCCCGCCTGTTGAATCATGAACTTCATTATCTAATAAAATATGAATAAAATTGTTACTAGCATAAGTCCCTATAGTTGCAAAATTTCCCATACGCATTAGCCCCGCACCGTCACCATCAATAACAATTATTTTTAAATCTGGTCTTGCTAACGCTAATCCCAAACCGAATGAAGAAGCACATCCCATTGAACCCACCATGTAGATATGATTGACACGATCATTAATTGAAAATAATTCACGCCCTGTAAATCCTGTTGTAGCAATTAAGATTGAGTCATCCACAGAAGTATGGTTGATTATATGTCGTAATACGGTATTGCGATCTAGGCGAGTTAATTTTTTATCAAATAGCGAACGTATTTCAGTTTCATTTTTAGCAACCTCCTTTATCATTTTTTTATCTAATTTTTGCGGGGCAATAGAACCTTTTTTCATTATGAATGCATAAGGACGATGTTCTTTCGACATAAATTTCTCAGCACGTTGTAGCGCAGGAATTATTTCTTTTGTTTCACTTGGAAAAGTTTCTGATGGTATTTGCATTGTATTAAATAACTCTTCTGTTATTTGACCCATTAACTCATGTTGTGGCTCATCTTTAACGCCAGGTTCACCACGATGAGTGACAATAATTAAAAATGGAATTCTGAAAATATAAGATAGAGAGGTTATAGGGCTAACAGCATTACCTAACCCGGAATTTTGCATCATAACAATTGAGCGCTGACCACCAATTACTGAGCCTGATGTTGTCGCTAATGCATCACCCTCATTTGTTGATGCAATATATTCTAATGCATTGTCATTAATTACATAATTAATAAATGGGGTAAGAAATGAGCAGGGAACCCCAGTGTAACGGACAAACCCAAGTTTTCTCGCGGCTTCAATAAATTCTTTTGCCTCTATCAATACAGTTCTCTCATTATTTATTACTGAGTAAAATCACCAGCACGATCGATATCATCAATTGAATTTACATCAAGCCAATGACCACTTATGTAGTGAACATTAATTATTTTACCTTGTTCAATTATATAATTTAGTAGATCGGGAAGTGTCAATTTTTTGAAATTTGGCGAAGACTTAAGTTCACGGATTGCCTCTTCTATCCAGTTTCTTCCTTCTTTTCTGACGTGCATCATTCCAATCCAGTGTCCAGAAGGTTTTTTATTGTCTGTTTTAATTACGGAAGATAATTCTTTCAATATTATATTTTGCATAAAAGGCGAACGAGTTTGTGCAGAACCACGACCACGCATACATACTTGAGTATCTGTTTTTATAGGAGATACAGAACGAGACAATTGCGCAGAACCACGTCC
>JAAZZI010000126.1 GCA_014239225.1 Gammaproteobacteria bacterium | reverse complement strand
TTTAGCAGCTCTTTTTGAAATTAACTTTTCTCGTTCAAAAATTTTATTTTTATCAAAAGGAGAAGCATTTATATTAAATAATATTTTAGCGTTTGCAGTGGCAGCGTCTTCTGTTGGTTTTGAAACCCATATATCTTCACAAATATTAAGTGCAGCAGTGACCCCGTTAATTTCAAATAAACATGGGCTATCGTCACCAGGTGTAAAATATCGTTTTTCATCAAATACACCATAATTTGGCAAATATTGTTTAGAGTAGGTTTTTTTAATTTCTTTATTATGTATAAGGCTACAGGCGTTATAGAGTTTTCCTTCCTTTCTTAATGGGTAACCCAAAATAACATGAATGTTTTCGGTTGAAATTTTTATATTGTCTAATGCAATATTTATGGATTCATTAAATGCAGGCCTTAATAATAAATCTTCCGGTGGATATGAGCTAATACTGAGCTCCGGGAAAATAATAATATCTGCTTTGTAATCATTATTTGCTTTTTTTATTGCTTTTATTATTTTGTCTGTATTACTTTGTATATCGCCAACAGTGAAATTTAGTTGACCTATAATCATGTGGATATTGCTATTTGTCATAACTTATTTGTTGATTTTTTGAAATAAAAAATAATTATATATTTTTAAAACAATATTTGTTTGATCAGCTCGCCCAATTTTGTAGGAGAGCGTACTATATATTTATATTAGCTTTTTCTGGAGTAGTATATTTACTTGCCGCTGTTTTCATACCCCCAATAACGGGTATTTATCAAGACTGCACTGGGTATATGGACTGTATTTGGTTATCTGTTTGTCAACAGCAATTTTGCCCGTAAAATAAATTTTAACCGTGTGGATATTCTAAAATATCCTATATAGGGCATTTATCGGCATTAAATAATAATCATCGAATTACTCGCGGGAAGGCTGTAAAATTAAAAAACATATAATAATCATATACTTGTCATATTTTATTATTTACTTATAACAAAAGTAAGTCAAAAAATATCGTTCATTATCATGTTTTTCTAATTTAAATTTATATAAGTCGAATTAACTTAATATCATCTAATTTGGTTGCTTTTCTTCATACGATACCTATAATTTAGCTGAGATTTAGTTTGATATTTAACGTTAATAGTGCGATAAACCAACAATAAAATTATGTTCTTCGAAGGAGAGGTAGGATATGAATAAGCAACGGGGTTTTACACTCATAGAATTAATGATCGTGGTGGCGATTATCGGTATCTTGGCCGCTGTCGCGATACCATCTTACAATGATTATACCGCGCGCGCGCAGGTTACTGAGGCCGTACAGCTGACTAGCGGTTTGAAGGTTTGTATTTCAGAAGGCATTGCAGATAGAGGAGCAGCACCAACATTAGCAACCTGTGGCCAACAAACTGCAGCCGCAAACTCTACAGTTACCAATGCTAATACCGGAACGTATGTTGATACAATAACGTGTAACGCATGCGACAATGCAACTGCCGTTAGTGCAGCAGCTCCTGTCCTTCTTGTGGCAACATTTAAAGCTTTGGGTGTATCAACCCAATTGTCGGGTAATACAATAAGTCTTGGGACAAATGATGGCACAACCTATGTTTGTGGAACAAACACATCCGTAGCAGTCGCTGGACTTGCTGCTTTAACTGATGTTGACGCAAAGCTTTTACCGAGTACTTGCAAAGACTAAAGATTTAAGGGAAGTATGAATGATTAAAGGCCGCATACATGCGGCCTTTTTTTATAATATAAGTTAATAAATTAAGATAAGTCGGTTTTTTAAAGTGGATTTTTTAATGCACATGGTAATTTTATTTAATTAATGTTCACTAATACAATACTTTTAACATTGCCTTTATCATTTTAGGGTTAGCAGAAATAATATTTCCGGATTGCATATAATCAACCCCACCTGTCAGTTCAGCGCTTATCCCCCCCGCTTCTTGGACAAGTAATGCGCCAGCTGCGATATCCCAGGGTTTCAGATTAAATTCCCAGAAACCGTCAAGGCGACCTGCGGCAACATACGCTAAATCCAGTGAGGCAACCCCGGCGCGCCTTATACCCGCCACCGCCGGGAACAAGGCTTTGAAGCTCTCAATGAAAGATATCATCGCTGCTTCATCATTGAAGGGAAATCCGGTCCCAAGCAGTGCACCATCGAGTGTTTTCTTATTACTTACTCTCATTTTTCTATTATTTAATAATGCCCCTTTCCCCTTTGATGCAGTGAAGAGCTCCTGCTTTAAAGGGTCATACACAACGGCCTGCTCGAGTACACCTTTATGTTGTAGTGCGATTGATACCGCAAAGTGAGGGAAGTTATGCAGAAAATTAGTTGTGCCATCAAGCGGGTCAATAATCCATAGGAAATCACTTTCACCTCTTTGACCTGTTTCCTCGCCCAAAAAAGCGTGCTCAGGATAAGCATTTTTAATTGTATAAATAATAATTTCTTCCGCATTTTTATCGACCTCTGTGACAAAATCATTTTTTCCTTTACTCTCAATTGAAATATCACTTACACGATCCATTTGACGTACAATAGAATCACCCGCAGCCCTTGCTGCGCGAATGGCTATGTTAAGTATGGGGTGCATAAGCTGCTCCGAAAGGTTGAGCTTATATTCTACGTTGTTGGTAATAATGAGTGAAGTGTTAACGTCATGAAAAATTTTCTTGATAAAATTTATATAGTTTTAGTTGGTACCACACACCCCGG
>JAAZZI010000125.1 GCA_014239225.1 Gammaproteobacteria bacterium | reverse complement strand
TATATGATAAATGGCAACATTCCGATTCTATCTAAAAATTTCAGAAAAAGATGGATCGTAAAGAAAGAACTTACTGCTGATAAAAAAATAGTAACGATAAAATTAAACAAGTCTATGTTGTTCCCAAGTTGAACCAAATTTATCGCTTCATATGATGCTGCCGCTACAATTATGGGTACTGACATAAAAAATGAAAATTTAACAGCGGAATTGCGATCAAGTCCCAATAAAAGGCCTGTGGTTATCGTTATACCGGAACGTGATGTACCAGGAATAAATGCTAATATTTGTGAAAACCCAATAATCAATGCATCTTTTTTATTTATAGAACTTATCTCTCGATATCTTCTCCCAAAAATATCTGAAAACCATAACAATAGTCCAAAGAAGATTGTTGTAAATGATATAATCAAGGGATTGCGCATGTAATCTGAAATAATCTCACGAAATACAAACCCGACAACAAGTGCTGGAATGCTGGCAAGAATAATAAACCATAATAATTTATTATCTATCTCTACATAATTCAATTTAAAGGTATTTTTTAACCCATTAATTAAAATATTTCTAAAATCTTTCCTGAAGTAAAATATCACGGCAAATAAACTACCGAGATGAGCAGCTACATCAATTGCTAATCCCTGGTCTTCCCAATCCATTAACTGTGGTAAAAGTATTAAATGGGCGGAACTTGAAACAGGTAAAAATTCTGTAACGCCCTGGACTACTGAAATAATAATAAGCTGTATTAAATCCATAATTAGACCCAATGAAGGTAGATTAGATAGGTAAAAAAATTGCCGTGGCCATTCTCTGTATAACCGTTTTGATTGTTCTGTTCTTTTTCCCAGCTATTATTATAGCGATATTATCTTGTGTCGCTATCAACTTGCCAAAGATTCTTTCATAACTTAAATTTCTTATTTCCTCATTAGGCAATGAATTACTCATTAAAAATAAATTTCCTTGTAAATCATGATCATTATTAAGTTTCCAAGCAGCGATCTCTAAATTTCTCGCGCCGTTATATAGTTTCTGAGGATCAATTGAATCAATCATATAAAATTTAGATTTATAATTATAAGATTTCATTATCATTGATATTAATCCGGAAACAAAAGCAAAGACACGGTCCCCTTGATACTCTTCGTTAAAAACTAATCGTATCGATTCTATATCATGTGTCCCTGCAAGTTCAGGGAAATCCCATGTATGTTCTAAATCAAATAATCTAACGATATTTTCTTCAGCCATTTTATAAGAGGATTTTTTTAATTCGCGAGGGTTACGTTTGTATAATTTTGACATTAACTCTTTTAATAATCTACGCGATTCACTGACATGAACTTCTAATACATTATCGATATCTGATTTTACTATTTGTGAAACAACTGAATCTTTTTTTATAGGTTTATTTTCTCTTACAATTTCTTTGTTACAGCCATAACTTAAAAAAAGAAATAAAATTATTATTATATATTTTACAAAAAACATTTGAAATTAAAGTTGATTTATTTGGTTCATTATTGAAAATCCTAATAATTTCTTATTATATTTTTTTGCCAGTGCTATAACTTTGAAACGCTCTCCCATCTCATCAGGCATTGTTAACATTCGTAATTGTTGAGCAATCATTGCTTGTGATTTTATGTCTAAAGAATTCATATCAGGAATTAAATCTTCGAGACCACATCCGAAAAGAAAATATGTTTGATTGCTATAGCCTTTGACATGCAACCCAAGTTCTTCTGCGTATAGAGCAACTGCTGTAAAATCAACTGAACTCGTTATATCCTGTAATCCTGGATAGAAAAATGGATCATTATGAGCATGATGTCGATAGTGGCATAACAAATTGCCATCAGGTTTATTGGGATGATAATAATCTGATGCTGCATACCCATAATCAATAAATAAAATTACGCCTTCTTCTATAACTGACTGTACTGAATCTAGCCATATTTTAAGATTAATATTTTTCTCTGAGTAATAATTATTAGGAAAAGATGTGGGTAATTGCTTTTCAAGTTTCATTAAACTATCTAATAACTCTGGTTCAGCAGTAGTATTAATCCAACAAAATTTATTATTAGAAAAAGTAACTTTTACTTCTTTAAATAAATTGGATTCTTTTTTAAAACGCTTGACGGGTAATGCATCTAATACTTCATTTGCAATTATTAAACCCTTAATTTTTCCCTCAGGCAATGTATCTAGCCAAATAATATGATCTATATATTTGGGAATTGATTGTTTCAATAATTTTTGTTGTTTCTGTTTAAGGTCGGCACTTATTTCAAATATATAATATTTATCTGGAAGTGAATTACGTTGATCCAGATCTAATAATAGATCCCTTGCCATAACGCCCGTACCTGCGCCTATTTCCAAAATAGCGCTTTCTTCAAAATCATCTAGTATCTGCGAACATTGAGAGGCCAAACATTTAGAAAAAAGTTTTGAAACTTCAGGAGCTGTTACAAAATCTCCATCGGAACCAAATTTTTGGCATCCTGCACTGTAATAACCTAAACCTGGTTGATACAAAGCTGTATTCATGTACTCATCAAAACCTATAGCCCCTGCATGTTCGTCAATCAAATTTTTGATATATGTGGTCAACTTTTCGCTATGAGACCGTGCGTTAGGGTCTGGAATAGGTAATGATGAATTGATATCTAATCGTTTCGATTGTCTCATACTTATTCCATGTTATTCTGTTTAGGTA
>JAAZZI010000124.1 GCA_014239225.1 Gammaproteobacteria bacterium | reverse complement strand
TCTCGATTTCGGAGAGTATTTTTTCTATTTTTTCACGATTCATTATGGTATCCCATATATATCTAACTAAAAGAAACTATTCTACAAATTTATTGCTATCTCTTCACGTTATCATTGAATAATGCTACTTTAGCGCCCCAAAATTCTGTAGCCTTAATAGTAATGCAACATAAACAACGCCAGATCTTAGTTACCAGCGCCCTACCTTACGCTAATGGACCAATCCACATTGGGCACATGGTGGAGTATATCCAAACTGATATTTGGGTTCGCTTCCAGAAAATGAGAGGACATCTCTGTTTCTATGTTTGTGCAGATGATGCGCATGGGACTCCAATTATGTTGCGAGCACAGGAAGAAAATATAACGCCAGAAACTTTAATAAAAAAAATGAAAGAAGAACATCAAATTGATTTTGATGACTTTGCCATAACTTTCGATAACTATCATAGTACACATTCGCCGGAAAATCAGTCATTAGCAAATATTATTTTTGAAAAATTAGATAATGGCGGACATATTACAAAAAGAACAATAAAACAATTATATGATTCTGAAAAAAAAATGTTTCTTCCAGACCGTTTTATTCGCGGTGAATGTCCGAAATGTCATGCAACTGATCAGTATGGAGATAACTGTGAAATCTGTGGCGCTACATATTCGCCAACTGATTTAAAAAATCCAATCTCTGCCATTTCTGGTGAAAAACCAATAGAAAAAGAATCTGAACACTATTTTTTCAAACTTGGTGACTTTGAGGAAATTTTGCATGAATGGACACGTGCAGGTCATTTACAAACAGCAGTTACAAATAAGCTTGATGAATGGTTTAAAGCCGGATTGCAAGAATGGGATATATCTCGTGATGCGCCTTACTTTGGTTTTGAAATTCCTCATGCACCAAATAAATACTTTTACGTATGGCTAGATGCTCCTATTGGTTATTTAGCTAGTTTCCAAAACTTCTGTGAGCAAGAAAACCTTGATTTTGACTATTGGTG
Source organism: Gammaproteobacteria bacterium (assembly GCA_014239225.1). GTDB lineage: Bacteria > Pseudomonadota > Gammaproteobacteria > Eutrophobiales > Eutrophobiaceae > UBA11869. Next base: position 1,767 of record JAAZZI010000124.1, on the reverse strand, counting down.
CAAACCTAATAGCTCAACTGAAATGTACCATTTTATTGGTAAGGACATAATTTATTTCCATGCATTGTTTTGGCCAGCAATGCTAGATGGAAGTGAGTTCAGAACCCCTTCCGCTATTTTTGCTCATGGTTTTCTAACGGTAGATGGACAAAAAATGTCGAAATCACGCGGAACATTCATAACTGCACGTACCTATCTTGACCACCTTAACCCAGAATATTTGCGTTATTACTTTGCCGCTAAACTAGGGGCAGGAATAGATGATATCGATCTGAATTTAGATGATTTTTTAGTGAGAGTTAACTCTGATCTGATCGGCAAAGTAATAAATATTGCAAGTAGATGCGCGGGATTTATTAATAAAAATTTTGATGGAAAATTAGCCGATGCAATCCATGACCCTGCTATTCAAGAAGAAATTAAAAATGCTAACCAAAAAATTGCTGAGGCTTATGAAGCTCGGGAATATTCAAAAGCGATGCGCGAGATTATGATATTGGCAGATAAAGCAAATCAATACATTGATCACCATAAGCCCTGGGTAGTTGCTAAACAAAAAAATAATAGTAATGAATTGCAAGGTATCTGCACTACTGGTATTAATTTATTTCGCTTACTAATGCTGTACTTAAAACCAGTACTGCCAATAGTAGCGGAAAAGACAGAAAGGTTTCTTAATATTAAACCTCTACAATGGCAAGACGTCCAAACTACATTGTTAAATCATAAAATAAATAAATTTGAAACTTTGATGACACGCGTCGAAAAAGAAAAAATAGATGCTATGGTTGAGAATAGTAAAGATAATTTCACCAAAACATAATGAACTAACTAAAGTGCCAACAAATAGAACCCAAAAAAAAACTCTACGTCAAGCTGCGCATCACTTAGATCCCACTGTCTGGATAGGAAAGAATGGAATAACAGAAAATGTAATTAAAGAAATTACATACGCTCTGGATCACCATGAATTAATAAAAATAAAAATACTCCAAGTTGAGAAAAAAGAACGGGGGATAAATATCAAAAAAATTTGTATGGATACAAACGCAGAGCTTATCAGTAATATTGGTAATGTATTAACGCTATATAAAAAAAATACTAAAAATTCCGATCAAGAAATTTCTTAATTTTATTTTACGAATTTAAACCGGATATACGATTTCTTATACCATCAGCAATAAGATAAAAACAAGGTAATGCAATTAATATAGTTAAATTTCGACCTGCTTAACTATTTCAATCTTAACCGTCGATGGTGATGGGAATTGTAGTTCTGTATAGGTATCTGGTTTTGTCCACAGCAAAAGAACTATAACAACAACAGAAATACTGATAATCAGGAATATTCTCACAATAAAGTACCGGATTTCACTAAAATTTTGTTTCTAAATTGGTATATTGGTGCCCTGAACAATCTATTCTCATAAAAATTTGAACATAAATGCATTCTGTGCGATTTTAGACATAACAAGCCACCTAGGTAATTATGCAATTAATTATAATGAAGCTTTTTATAAATAGACTAATCGTATTTCTCAGCGTTCTATTACTGACGCTTAATATTTATGCAGCTGAGCTTGGAGGTGAATATTCCAAATTAATTTGCCCGCTGTCGCTTAATGTGCCGGAAAGGCCCTATGTTGATACTGTTTTAACAGATGACGATACACATATCAGCGCCGATGATGCTGATTTAGTTGAAGGTGGTATATCAACGCTGCGCGGTAATGCTGAAATCATAAGAAATTCTCAACAAGTAACAGC
>JAAZZI010000123.1:255-2783 GCA_014239225.1 Gammaproteobacteria bacterium | reverse complement strand
GGAACGTGAAGCAGTCGGCGAACTGCTACGCATGCCTGACTATGTTGATGTTATTGTCCCTCGTGGCGGTAAGGGGTTAATTGAACGAGTAAGTGTGGAAGCAAGAATGCCGGTCATTAAACATCTTGATGGGATTTGTCATGTCTATATTGATAATGATGCAGATATCGAAAAAGCAATCAGTATTGCCTACAACGCAAAGACACAACGTTACGGAACCTGCAATACAATGGAATGTCTATTAATCGCCCGTTCACTGGCAAAAACTGTGTTAGAGAAATTAGGGCCAATGTATCAAGAAACAAAAGTTGAAATTCGAGGCTGTGAAGAATCAAAAAAATTATTAGGTGATATTAAAATTGCTACTGATGAAGATTATGCTACTGAATACTTAGCGCCTATCCTTTCGCTAAAGATAGTTACCGATATTGATGAAGCGATGCAACATATCGATAAGTTTGGTTCAAAACATACCGATACTATTGTGACAGAAAACAAAACAAATGCGGATCGTTTCCTACGTGAAGTTGATTCAAGTTCGGTAATGCTAAATGCATCCACCCGGTTTGCAGACGGCTATGAATATGGCCTGGGTGCTGAGATTGGAATTAGCACAGATAAATTTCATGCACGTGGTCCTGTTGGTCTTGAAGGACTCACATCACAAAAATATATTGTACTCGGCGATGGGCATATTCGTTCCTAAGTAATGCGGTTAATTGGCATTCTTGGTGGTACATTTGACCCAATCCATAACGGACATATTCGTCTTGCCATCGAAGTTCTTGAAAAACTAAAACTCGATGAAGTGAAATTAATACCTGCTAACATTCCGCCACATCGTCCAACGCCATTTGCCTCCCCTGCTGATAGAAAAAAAATGATAAAACTCGCAATAAGCGATGAAAAAAAATTATCAATTGATCTTCGTGAAATTGAAAATGGAAATATTTCTTATACGGTTAATACACTTAAGTCATTACGTGATGAATTTTCAAATGATATTCTTTTTCTAATTATCGGTGTAGATGTTTTTAATATGATCGATGGTTGGAAGGAATGGCAATCATTATTAAATTATACACATATAATTGTAGCTAATCGCTCAAGTGATAATGAAGAAAATATATCTAGTGCATTAAGAAAATGGATAAATGAAAATAAAATAGATGATATTAATTTTTTGACATCAGCATTATCAGGTTATATTTATTACATTGATACACCGATTGTTGAAATTTCTTCTAGTATGATTAGAAAGCATTATACCAAGCATAAAAATATTGAGAAATATTTACCGTCCAATGTAATTACCTATATAAAAGAAAATAATCTTTATAAGGATAATTAATGAATATAAAAGAATTATTAGATATTGTTTTAACTTCGCTAAATGATGGGAAGGCTATTGATATTGATTTATACGATGTAAAAAAATTAACCAGCATGTCAGATTACATATTAATTGCGAGTGGGCGCTCAAGAAGGCAGGTAAGTGCGCTAGCAGATAAATTAATACAAACTGTAAAAGAGAATAAATTCGAAGCCTTGGGTGTTGAGGGGAAAACCGAAGGGGAATGGGTGTTGGTTGATTTGGGTGATATTATTGTCCACATTATGCACCCATGCAGTCGCGAATATTATCAGCTTGAGAAACTCTGGGGAAAATAAGTATTGAAAATCAAGGGTTTTCGAATTTATGCAATTTGATCTGATTGCGATTGGTAAACGCATGCCCACATGGATAGATTCGGCATTTTGTGAATATTCAAAGCGATTACCCACAAGTATTAACTTTAATTTAATTGAGATAACACCCGCGACACGCAGTAAAAATAAAAACTTGGAACAATTAAAAAAAATTGAGGAAGAAAAAATAAATGCAGTTATTGGCTCTGATAATATTGTTATTGCATTAGATGAAAAAGGAAAAACAATCAGCAGTCACTCCCTTTCTGTGCAATTACAAACCTGGATGGATGACCAACAACACATTAGTATTCTAATTGGCGGTGCGGATTGATTAAGTTTGTCAATCAAAAATAAAGCTGACCAAATTTGGTCCTTATCAGAAATGACACTACCTCATGGTCTAGTAAGAATAATTATGATCGAACAACTTTACCGTGCTTGGTCAATTATTAATTGTCACCCCTATCATCGTAAATAAATAATTTGTTTGAACGTGAAAATATATCTTGCATCTAAATCACATCGTCGCTATGAATTATTAAAACAAATAGGAATTAATTTTGAAGTCGTTGATGTTGATATTGATGAGTCGTGTAAAGAAAATGAAAACCCTATTACTTATGTCCGTCGTATCGCGATAGAAAAAGCACGAGCTGGGAAACTATTAACAAAAAATAATTTTCCTGTACTTGCCGCTGATACAGCAGTCACTTTAGATAATTTCGTTTTAGGCAAAGCCGAATGCAAAGAAGATGCAATGAATATGTTAGAGAAATTATCCGGTCGCACTCATAATGTTATATCTGCGGTTACTGTAATTGACCAAAAAGAATCAA
>JAAZZI010000123.1:0-245 GCA_014239225.1 Gammaproteobacteria bacterium | reverse complement strand
ATATTTGCAGTTATTGTGAATCTGATGAGCCCATTGGCAAAGCAGGTGGATATGCTATTCAAGGTAAAGGCGCACTTTTTATCGAAAAACTCGAGGGCAGTTACAGCGGAGTTATGGGATTACCGCTTGCCGAAACCCACCAACTATTAAGTGACTGTATATTAACTTAATTATAAATCTGAAAGCGCTAAACAGTAACCGTAATAATGATCTACAATATAATAATAAATCGTTGACCAATCTGG
>JAAZZI010000122.1 GCA_014239225.1 Gammaproteobacteria bacterium | reverse complement strand
AAAGATTTTTAGATTCACCATTGATCACAATGCCAACCCTTATGGCAAAGAACCTTGTTTTTAAGGAAGGCTAAATATTTTTATGAAACACCTCTGGGTCATATTATTTGTATTTATTAATTTTTGCTTTGGTCAGTTTGCTAAAGAATCGTTTAGTATAGTAAAAGGTGAAAATACTTTTATTATTATACCAAATAAAAAAATTAAAATAAATGATAATTCAGTAATTTATAAAAGTATAGATTATAATAATAAAAAAATAATGGTTTGGGATTATAACTTGATAAAAGGTATTTCTGAAAACGTCAAGATTGACTTCAATCAAATTAAATCTATTACTTTTAAAGATGATTATTTTTATCAAGCTCTTGAAGGTTTTGTTAGAGGTTTAATTTTAGGTGGAATCGCAGGTTATTTTTTACTTAAAGACGAATTTGACGATAATATGTGGTATGAAGAAAAGTGGTGGGGTGTTAGTGTTTTACGTGGCGGATTCATAGGAGGATTAGTTGGAATGGTTATTTGGTTAAATACTAATTCTGGTCATCATTTAAAAATTGGAGATAATGATTGGCAAATTAAATGAAGTGCCTCTGGGTCAATCTTCCATCTTTATTCTGTAGTATCTTTTACTTCCCTCTGTTTTAACTGTAGCACATTTGTATTTTATATAGTATTTTTCGATGTTAAATCAAATTTTTAAACATAAAATGAGTTCATTTTGAAAAACTTTATAAAAAGTCTTTTGATAACTACAATAATGGTTGGAAGTATATTTGCTCAATACACTAAAGGTAATACGGTGATTGCATGGTCTAAATATAAATTTAAAGCAATTTCTGAAGTTGATGATGGTACTGGAAAAGATAGAAGTGAATCAATTAAAGCATATCATAAAGGTAGAAATGCTAAAGCTAATCAATTACTTAGTTCACTATTTTTAACTCATTATTGGACAGGTTCAGTTCGAGATGTTCATATTATAAATGAATTTAAAAATATGGAAGATGCTACTGATTACTCAGGAAACGCTTCTGATTTAAATAAAAAAGCTTGGCCTAATGATGAAAAACGCAAAGCTGCTTTAACAGCTAATGGTAAATACTTTCAGAGTTTTCATGAAGATCTATATATTTTTGAGAATAATGTAAATCTTGAAAAGAAAAAGAAAAAATCTAAAGAAAACCCTAATACAGTTGTTGCTGTAACTACTAGTTATTGGAAGCCTTTATCTAAAGTTGAAGGTGGTTCTGCTGATGAACGTGATAAAATGATGAAGAAATATTTTAAAAAAGTAACTATGAAAAATGATAAAATATTAAGCCAACGTTGGGTGACTCATCTATGGACTGGAGCTCTATCTAATGGGTATTATCCAATTACATTAATCACTGAATTTGCTTCTATGGAAGATGCTGATGATTTAGAAACTGAACCTAAGATTTTTGATAAAGCTTTTAAGACTGATGATGAGAAAAAAGCTTATGGAAAATATTGGGCGCCTGCTTCCCATGAAGATATAGGTCTTTTCTGGAATCAAGCTTATACAAATAAATTAAAGTAAGTAATAATTAATATTTATAAAGGCCCTGCGATTTAATAGGGCCTTTATAAATATTACTAGTTTTAGTCTTTATAGTAGAACAAATATTTCATACTTGATGGTCTTTCGTCAATAAAAGATAGTAGCGGAGGAGGGACTTGAACCCCCGACACTCGGATTATGATTCCGATGCTCTAACCAGCTGAGCTACTCCGTTTACTGACGATAAAATCAATATTCTATATAGTTAGTAGACAACATGAAGCACATATGAAGCAGATTTGCTTTAGAAAGGTGCTTATATGGCCTCTCTTTATAAAAGACCTAATGGTGTTTACTACTTAAGTGTTTCTTTCCAGGGTGAGCGTATTTCACGCTCTCTTGGAACTAGTTCAAAATCTACAGCAATTACAATCCTTCCTAAGATCGAAAGAGATATCTATTCACAGTTACTGAATGGCAAAGAAAAGAAAGATACTCCATTCAAAGAATTGGTATCAAAGTATCTTAAATATGATCATAATTGGAGTAAATCAACGCTTGAAATAAATACTCTTAAGTTGAATAATTACTTAATATATGGCTTACCATTAAATAAAACTACTAAAGCAATGACCATTCGCATTATTAATGGTTGCAATAGGTGGGGAGTGGCTCAGGGATATCTAAAATCGTACCAGAAAATACCAGGTGGAAGTAACTATGATCCAAGAACTAGAGTTTATACAAAAAAAGAACTAGATATACTATTTCAGGGAGTAACTCCTTATCACTATAATCAGTTTATCCAATTCGCTTACTACAGTGGGGCTAGGATAGGTGAAATACGCCGTATATCGAAGGTAGACGTTTTATCCGAGTACATAGTCGTAGATGGTAAGAGTGGTCGTAGAACGGTCAAATTAGCCTCTCAAGCTCGTAAAATATTAGATAATAATCCTCAGTGGGATTACACGAAGAACTATGTTCAGCTTACCTGGGGTAGAAATAGAAGAAGGCTTGGCCTAAAAGATGCTAGAATGCACGATCTCAGGCGTACATTTGGTTATAATCTGATTAAGCAGGGTAGACCGATCTACGAGGTGAGTAAACTGCTTGGCCATTCATCGGTTGTTACAACTGAAAAACATTATGCACCGTTAATAAACACTGATATTGATGATTTAATAGAATACGCAATTGAAGAAGACAAAGTAATGAAACAATGTTTTAGCTTACAACATTTATCTATGATCACCCAGTTTCATAAGTTAAGCAATAATGTA
>JAAZZI010000121.1 GCA_014239225.1 Gammaproteobacteria bacterium | reverse complement strand
ACACCCTTCTGGATCCTAACTGAGTACATACTCAAAATATAGCAATAATTGGCACTTTTAAGTTTGGTGGTGTTCAATAACTAATGTCCTCACATTGTATGTTCTTATCGATAGTGTGATGATATCCATGTCGAAATATTTATGACATATACCAATACTCTTCATTTATGGTAAAAATCAGTTCAAACTATCAGATTAGAATATAATTTGACAGAATTGATGATATTATTTGTATGTTTAATAGATAGGGTTACGAACTTTTGAACGCCCTTAGTAATAACATTAAATTAGTACTAACATGGAAGAAAACATAGTAGAACAAACTCATGCTAGACATATTCTAGTCAAAGTAAATGAACTCCGAACTGACAAGCAGGCAAATGAAAAACTAATTCAATTAAAACTGCGTATCGATAACGGTGATGATTTTGGCCTGTTGGCAAAAGGTAATTCTGATGACGCAGTGAGTGCGATTGATAATGGTGACCTTGGTTGGTCAATACCAGGAGAACTTGTCCCTGAATTTCAACGTGTATTAGATGGATTAGAAATAAATGAAACTAGCGAACCATTTAAAAGTAGATTTGGATGGCATATTACGCAGGTTCTTGGAAGACAAAATCATAATAATACAGAAAGCATTAAACGTGCCAGAGCAAGAAAAGTAATCGGAGATCGCAAACTAAATGAAGCTTTACAAAATTGGAATAGAGGGCTTCTTGATGAGGCTTATGTCGAATATCGTTTAGATGATATCTAAAAAAAATAAAGCCCCTCGTATTTTAATAACAGCTGGAGAACCTGCGGGTATTGGTCCTGACATAATAATTAAACTATCACAAATAGAACATCACTATGACCTAACTATAATTGGTGACCCAGATCTATTAAATGAACGTGCAAAATTGTTATCAGTCCCTTTAAGAATAACAACTATTTCGGATGAAAATATTTCTAATGTTATTTCAAATAAAAATTTGTTAAAAGTATTACCCGTCAAATTAAAAACTAAAAGTGCGCCGGGCATATTAGATGTCAAAAATGCAGCCTACATTATTGACATGTTAAATATTGCTTGCAAATATTGTCTTGAAAATAAATTCGATGCCCTTGTAACAACGCCAATACAAAAATCGATAATCAATGATTCTGGAATAAAATTTAGTGGTCACACTGAATATCTGGCAAAGATATGCAATATAAACTTACCCGTTATGTTGCTAGCCTGTAATGAATTTAGAATAGCGCTCGTAACAACGCATTTGCCGCTTAGCGATGTCTCTAAAACTATATCAAGTGAACGTATTAAAAACATTATTGATATTGTAATTAATGATATGTCGAAACGATTTGGTATCGCGCACCCAAGAATTACTGTTTGCGGCTTGAATCCGCATGCAGGAGAAGATGGGTATCTGGGTACCGAAGAAAAAAAGATAATTACACCATTGATTAATGCTCTCATTAAAAATGGATATAATGTATCGGGACCCATACCTGCCGATACTGCATTCCGTGAAGAGGAAAGACAAAAAACGGATGTCTATATTTGCATGTACCATGACCAAGGATTACCAGTTCTTAAGACACTTGGTTTTGGGGAAACTGTCAATATCACGCTTGGGTTACCAATAATAAGAACTTCGGTTGACCATGGAACCGCTCTTCAGCTTGCTGGCACTGGTGATGCTCAATGCAATAGTCTGCTTGCTGCGATAAAAATGGCTGAGACAATGGTGCTCAATCAATTACACATCAAAAGCGCATAAAGAAGCATGCATAAAGCACCAGCACACAAGGCCAGAAAGAGATTTGGACAACACTTCTTAAGTGATCAAACTACAATTGAACAAATTATCAATATTATAAATCCACAAAAACACGATCATATTATTGAAATTGGCCCGGGGAAAGGTGCGCTAACAATACCAATCATCAAATCTATTGATAAACTAAATGTCATTGAAATTGATAAAGATCTTGTAAATTTTTTAAAAAAAACTATTGATAGTGAACTTCTAGTAATCCATGAAAATGATGCGCTAAAATTTAATTATTCAAAATTAAATCATTCAGACCTAAGGATTATTGGTAACTTACCATACAACATCAGTACACCGCTTTTATTCCATCTCCTATCTTATAAAAACCTTATAAAAGAAATGTTATTCATGCTACAAAAAGAAGTTGTTGAACGAATTTGTGCGAAATGTGGAACCAAACAATATGGGCGCTTATCAATTACATTACAATATTATTGTGATGTTGAATCTCTATTGGTGATAAAGCCTGATGCTTTTAATCCAAGTCCAAAAATTGATTCCGCTATAATAAAAATAACACCTCTGGTTCAACCTAGATATAAACTTAACAGTGATGAAAGTTTTAAAATAATAGTAAGAGAAGCTTTTTCGCAAAGACGAAAAACTATACGCAATGGATTAAAAAATTATCTTAATGAGGATGAAATTGAAAAAATAGGGATCCCCCTAAATGAACGAGCGGAAAATTTACACATAAAAGATTTCGTCAAGCTATCAAACCTTTATTACCAATTGCAAAATAACTAGCGCTTAGCTTACAAAGAATTCTATATTAAATAATATAATTTCTTATCTTCAATCTATTTGTTTATACTCTTATTTCTAGAATAAAATCGGGTAAATTTTTATCTTGAAAGCCTTGCTGCTTAATTTCATATCAAAAATTGATACATCCTAGTTAAAAATGGATTGTATTTGAATTTAGTAAAAATCTGTAAGAATGCTTTAAAGCAAAAATTGGATGTGTAGTATGTGACAGAAATAACACTTACTG
>JAAZZI010000120.1 GCA_014239225.1 Gammaproteobacteria bacterium | reverse complement strand
ACAATATATCGCATCACAAGTAGCCCAACATATTAGCGTTATAAATGCAGGTGACGGAAGACACGAACATCCAACTCAGGCAATGTTGGATATGTTTACTATTCAACAACACAAAAACGATTTCACAAAATTACGTGTGGCTATTGTTGGAGATATCTTACATTCGCGCGTGGCTCGATCAGAAATTCATGCGTTAAATACGCTTGGAGTTAACGAAGTAAGAATAATCGGTCCGCATACTCTAATACCAAAAGGCATAGAAAAGCTTGGCGTTCATGTTTTCCACGAAATGAATGATGGACTAAAAGATGTTGACGTTGTAGTGATGTTAAGGCTACAGCATGAACGTATGCGCGGTGCGTTATTACCAAGTGGAAATGAGTACTTTAAAAGATATGGCCTAACCAATGAACGTTTAAAATATGCCAAAACAAATGCCATAGTCATGCACCCTGGACCTATCAATCGAGGCATTGAAATTGATTCTAATGTTGCAGATGGTAAGCATTCAGTAATTCTTCAACAGGTAAGCCATGGCATTGCTGTACGGATGGCTGTTATGGCAATGGTGATGGGTCTAACAAATGATGATAAGAACGAATAAAAAATAATGCGTATTTCTATTGAAAATGGAAAATTATATGACCCATCTAATAAGCTTGACGGCAAACAAGATCTTTTTATTGCTGATGGTAAAATTGTTGCTTTTAAAAAGAAACCAGAAGGTTTTAAATCTGATATAAAAATTGACGCAAAAGATAAAATTATTATACCTGGGTTAGTTGATCTTTGCGCAAGACTACGTGAGCCTGGTTTTGAAAAGAAAGGAACTTTCAAAAGCGAACTTAATGCAGCAAATAGTAATGGCATAACATCAATTTGTATGCCTCCAGATACCGCACCGATTGTTGATACGCCTGCAGTAGTTGAGTTTATTCACCAGCGTGCGCGAGAAACTAATCGGGCAAATATTTATCCTCTAGGCGCACTAACACAAGAATTAAAAGGGGAGCAACTAGCAGAAATGTATCTGCTAAAGGAAGCGGGCTGCGTTGGTGTCAGTAATGCGCTTGTTGCAATTGAAAACATGGAAGTTCTAAGACGTGCTTTTGAGTACGCGAATAGTTGTGGGTTAACCGTCTTTATATACGCGGAAGATAAAAAATTAAAAAACAATGGGGTCGCTCATGAAGGAGCGATTAGTACTAGGCTTGGATTGCCCGCAATACCTGAAACATCAGAAACAATCGCAATAAGCCAGGCTTTATTGCTTATCGAGCAGACAAACGTTCGTGCGCATTTTTGTCACTTATCTTCCTCACGAGGGGTCAAATTAATCGGTGAGGCAAAGAAACAAGGAATCCCGGTAACTGCAGATGTCTCAATTTGTAATCTTCACCTAACTGACATGGATATTGCTAATTATGATAGTAATTGTCATCTACAACCTCCGCTGCGCAGTGAACGTGACCGCATGGGATTAATCGAAGGAATTAATGATGAAACGATATCTGCAGTATGTTCGGATCATCAACCACATGATACTAATGCTAAATGTGCTCCATTTAGTTTAACTGAGCCAGGAGCTTCAACAATCGAGCATTTACTTCCCTTGATTTTGCATCTTGTAAATCGAAATGAAGTAACATTCGAACTAGCTATTTCGTTAGTGACTTCACAACCTGCAAATATATTAGGAGTCAATAAAGGTGTGCTTGAAAAAAATAATGATGCAGATCTATGCGTTTATGATCCAAGTGCAAATCTCAGTATTGATAAAAATAATATGCTCAGCACTGGAAAAAATACACCCTTTAATGGTTGGGAACTACAAGGCAAAGTAACTCATACGTTACTAAATGGTGAAGTGGTTTTTAGTACAGATTAATCTAATGGCCCACCCAAAGACACGTAACACATTATATGTTGAGCAAGCAAAACTAATATCGCAAGACATCTATGATAACGACCAATACCATATGATATTGCAAGCTCCAGAAACATCTGTGCATGCAAAACCTGGTCATTTTGTTCATATGCAATGCAACTCAACTATTTATATGCGTCGACCAATGTCAATTATGCGAAGCACCCCTAAAAACAATACAATTGAAATACTTTATAAAGTGCATGGTGAAGGAACGAACGCATTATCTAAAAAAAAGGTTGGAGATGAAATTGATTTGATAGGACCAATTGGCCAACCCTTTAAAATAAAAAACTACAAAAAGTATCCCTTACTTATCGGGGGTGGTGTTGGTATTCCGCCGATGATTTTTTTAGCAGAACATATAAAAAACACAACAAAAAATTTATCTCCGCTTATATTGATGGGATCTGAAATTCCGTTCCCCTTTAAAATTCAACCATCAAAAATAATGTTAAAAGAAATACCTGCCGATGTAATTGCATCAATGCCTTTATTAGATGACTGGGGCATACCATCACGCCTTACTAGCTTAAATGATTATGCGGGTTGTTTTAATGGTTATGTGACTGAGCTTGCAAGCATATGGTTAGAAAAACTTGATGACGATCAACGTCAAGAAGTAGAAATATTCTCATGTGGGCCTACACCGATGCTAAAGGCAGTAAGTGAACTTGCTAACAAATATGATTTGCCCTGCCAAGTATCACTCGAAGAATACATGGCTTGTGCAGTTGGTGGATGCGCTGGTTGCACAGTATTAATTAAAACTGAAAATGGGAATGCAATGAAACGTGTTTGTGTCGACGGGCCTGTATTTGAAGCAAAGAGTGTCGTTCAATTTCAAAACTAAGCACTATAAAATAATTTAATAATGAATAAAAAATTGATTTCTACCCAAAATTTAT
>JAAZZI010000011.1 GCA_014239225.1 Gammaproteobacteria bacterium | reverse complement strand
AAACAATCGAAATAAAAGCATACAGAAGTATAAATGCTAATAAAGAACTGGCTAAAAAAATACATCTAAATATCACTAGTTATAATACTGCTGTATTAATAACAGGAGAATCTCCATTAGATGAAATGAGACAAGAAGTTATATCATTAGTTACTGCAGTTGAGAAAGTTACGCATGTCTATAATGAAATAACTATCGCTGCGCCTAGCTCAATGGTTTCAAGAAGTGGTGATGTTTATATAACAGCTAAAGTAAAAGCCAAACTGTTCGCCGATAAAATACTAAATGGATTAATAATAAAAATTGTCACTGAAAAGGGTGTAGTTTATTTAATGGGGCTTGTTGATCATCAAGAAGCAGAAATAGCAACTAATATTGCCAGAGAAACTGGCGGAGTCCAAAAAGTCGTTAAATTATTTCAATATATTGACTAAATATTATTTATATAATTTATTTATAAAAAAATACTAAAAATTCTATTTAAAGGGATTTAGCCAGAAAAACTAAATACCTCTCAAACTGCATGATATTCTTTTTCTACTGCTGATAAGCTAGTGTTGAATGCTTGTCTTTCAAATAATCGATCAGCATATTGCTGTAGTGGTTTACCTGACATTGGTAGTTTTATACCATATTGAGTTAAACGCCACATCAACGGGGCTAAACAACAATCAACAAGTGTATAATCTTCGGACATAAAATAAGGCGTCTGAGCAAAAGCTGGAGCTATTGCAGTTAGATTATCGCGAAGAATTTTTTTTGCATTTGCCGCTGCAATTTCATTATCGCCATCAAGTTCATCAAGAACCGAGTATAAATCTGTCATTACTCTATAGCGTAACTGACGTTTACCTGCTCGACTGACAGGATCAACTGGCATTAGTGGTGGGTGAGGGAAACGCTCATCAAGATATTCCATTATTATTTGTGCGTCATATAGAACTAAATCCCGATCAATTAATGTTAAGATTGAATTATACGGATTAAGATCATTTAGAATTTCTGGTCTATCATTATCTTCAATGTAGTTTATTTCAACATTGACATCCTTCTCTGCAAGGACAATACGAACAGCATGCCCAATAGGACTAACCTTATCTGAGTATAAAACCATTAACGAACGACGATTGGCCATACTTGCCATATTCTTCTCCAGAAAAATTTAAAAAAATAGGTGATTATATTGCAGAGTACAAAAATATCTATTCAGTATACTCTAATGGATGTCCTGCCAGTAATCTTTCTTTAACATATAGGCAACTACAAGAAAAATAAACAGATAAAACATAACCCAAACTCCAATTTTTTTTCGTTTTAACTTGATTGGCTCTCCAATATAGACAAGATAATTAACCAGATCGCGCACTGTTCTATCATACTCTTTTTCGGTTTGTTTCCCCGTCGTCACCAAATCTAACGAATTCTTATAATTTGGATTATAGTACACTGATCCCGTTTTTTCTAAGTTGGCCAAACGCTGCGTGCCTTGCAACTCCCACAAAACATGAGGCATCGCTACATCCTTATACACAAGATTGTTAACGCCAAAAGGCCGAGAATCATCCACGTAAAATGTTTGAAAATAAGTATATAGCCAATCAGGGCCGCGTGAACGGGCAATAACCGACAAGTCTGGGGGAACAACACCAAAATAGTTAATAGAATCTTCATGCCTCATCGAAATGTTCATCACATCCCCGACTTTATCTGTTCCAAACATTAAGTTCTCTTTTAAAATATCATCACTTATTTCTAAATCTTCTCCCATACGGTTATATCGCATATATGCGGCCGAATGACAGCTCAAACAATAATTAACAAATATTTTTGCTCCGCGTTGTAGTGATTGTTGGTCAGAAAGATCAACATCCATATGCATTAATTTCGATTCGCTCGTCGCCGAAGCATCCATAAAAAATATCAAAAACAAAATTGATATTACACTATTTAATAATTTATATATTTTCACTAAGTGGTTACTCGATCTGGTACAGTTTTATCTTTATCTGATGCGGTATAAAAAGGCATTAAGAAAAAAAATGAAAAATAAACAACAGAAAAGAAACGCGCCAGCCATGTATAAAAAGGTGTTACAACTTGCAGTCCAAGCCACCCAAGAAATAAAAAACTAATTACAAATAACGATAAAGCAATACGATAATTTCTACCACGATAACGAAATGATTTAACAGGGCTTCGATCTAACCATGGCAGCAATAAAAATAAATTTACCGCTAATCCCATAGCAATTACGCCGCCAAGTTGGCTTGGGACTGCCCTTAATATTGCATAGAACGGTGTAAAGTACCAAACCGGCGCAATGTGTTCTGGTGTTTGTAAGGAATTTGCTTGTACAAAATTAGCGCTCTCTAAAAATAGGCCCTGTGTTCCAGGAACTTTCATTTCCGGCGCAAAGAAAACAACAGCAAAAAAGAAGATTAAGAAAACGGCAGCGCCCACTATATCTTTAACTGTGTAATAAGGATGAAATGGAATACCGTCTAGTGGAATTCCTTCTGCATTTTTGTTCTGTTTAATTTCAACACCATCAGGATTATTTGAACCAACTTCATGTAGCGCAAGAATATGGAATCCGACCAGACCTAAAATTAATAATGGAAATGCAATCACATGAAGTGAGAAAAAACGATTAAGGGTCACATCCGAAACGACAAAATCACCACGAATCCATAAAGAAAGATCATCTCCAATTATTGGTAAAGCTCCAAACAATGAAATAATTACCTGTGCACCCCAATATGACATTTGTCCCCATGGTAATAAATAGCCGAAGAATGCTTCGCCCATCAATAATAAGTAAAGAGCCATACCAGATAACCATAATAATTCACGGGGCTTTTTGTACGAACCGTAGAGTAAAGCACGAAACATATGCAAATAAATTACGATAAAAAATGCGGAAGCCCCAGTTGAGTGCATATACCGAATCAACCAACCCCAATTAACATCACGCATGATATATTCAACTGAAGCAAAGGCCTCTTCAGCAGAAGGTTTATAATTCATTGTTAACCAAATGCCGGTTAATATTTGAATTACGAGAACTAGTAATGCTAAAGAGCCAAAAAAATACCAGAAATTAAAATTCTTAGGACAATAATATTGGGCAAGGTGCTCATTCCAAATTTTCATTAGTGGAAAACGAGAGTCCACCCAATCTCTTAAATTATATAATCCATTAACTAAAGTTTTTATTGGTTTAGCCATCAAACAGCCTCGCTGTCATCGCCAATCAGCAAACGAGTCGGTGAAATAAATTTATAAGGCGGTATTACTAAATTACGCGGGGCAGGAACACCTTTAAATACACGTCCGGCTAAGTCAAATCGCGAACCATGACAAGGGCAAAAAAATCCGCCTTTCCAATCTGCGGCAATACTATCGCCTTCTTCTTTCATAACAAAATTAGGAGAACATCCAAGATGTGTGCAAATCCCAATTACCACTAAAAATTCGTCTTCACGAGCGCGAAACTCATTTTTAGCATAATCTGGTTGTGCGCTATCGTCAGATGCCGGATCACTAACCTTATCATTTAAAGAAGAAATATCTTTTAGCATTTCTCCAGTTCGCCTAAGTATCCAGACCGGTTTCCCCTGCCATTTTTCGATCATGCGGTCACCTGGCTCTAATTTACTTATATCAACTTCTACAGGGGCCCCAATAGCCTTGGTTTTAGCACTAGGGTTCATATTTGATACAAAGGGAACTGCTGCTGCAACTACACCAACTCCGCCCACCACTGTGGCAGCGGTTGTCAAAAATCGACGCCTACCTTGATCAATATTTTTAGTTATCATTCTTTCCCCGCGTTAAAAACTACGACTAATATTAATTAAGTCACCAGCCTAACATGATAGACTTACCTAATTTTTAGATGTTAATAAAAAAATCTAATTTTTTTACACTCTTTTAGTACGATGTCATTTAAATTAAAAGAAATTACAATTTTTACTCTGCGATTTTCAGCATACGGGCTCGCCGCAGCCTTTTTATTTCTATTAATAAAGCATGATAATTTACTGCAAAATATTTCATTTCCCTCTGCTTTTAAACCAAGCCACTACTCATTCAACAATGCTGTAGAATCTGCTGCGCCAGCTGTTGTAAATGTTTATGCTAGTAGATTATATCAAGAAAGAGAGCATTCCGTATTACAAAACCCCTTATTACAGAGATTTTTTGGTAATCCTTCTAAATCAACACAAAAACGGCTCAACAGCTCAATTGGTTCTGGAGTAATTATGGATAAAGCTGGTTATATTCTTACTAATGCCCATGTAGTACAAAATGCTCAAAATATAGGGATTACACTAAATTCTGGTAATCAACTACAAGCTAAACTAATTGGGTTAGATACAGATACCGACTTAGCTGTTATAAAAATAAATTTACAAAACCCGCCAACAATCGCAATAGGAGACTCATCTAAATTAAAAATTGGGGATATCGTGCTTGCGATAGGAAACCCTTACAATTTTGGCCAAACAATCACTCAAGGCATTGTTAGCGCAACAGGTAGAAAACGACGCGGAATTTCTTTTTTTGATGACTTTATTCAGACGGATGCAGATATCAATCAAGGTCATTCGGGTGGAGCACTGATTAATATATTCGGAGAATTAATCGGAATTAATACAGCAATTGTATCAAGCTCAGGTGGTTCTGAAGGCATCGGTTTAGCTACTCCAATAAATCAAGCTCTAAATGTAATGGATGAGATAATCAAAAATGGAGAGGTTGTAAGAGGTTGGTTGGGTATTGAAGCTCAAGCATTAAGTATTGAAAAAATCAAAGGAAATATAAAGGTGGATGGGGTTCTTATCACGGCCACTATTCGTAATGGTCCTGCGGAAAACGCTGGTATTATGCCCGGTGACATAGTGCTTAGTGTTGATGGGAAAAATACTAATTCTCCGGAACAAATTATTGGAATGATCACTAAACTTAAGCCTGGAATGAGCGTTAAAATTAAAATTTTACGAGGCTGGGAAGAACGCAGATTAACTGCTGTGATACTACAAAGACCGGCAATAAGATTTCCACTATAAGTACTAGAAGTTTTTTATTTTCTCCAGAAAACTACTATGAATCACGACGAAACTCAGCTGAACGTGCATGCGCAGTCAAACCCTCGCCACGTGCTAAAACAGAAGCCACTTTAGCTATATTCAAAACAGAACTTCTATCACACTTAATAAGTGACGTTTTTTTCTGAAAATCATAAACCCCCAGCGGCGACGAAAATCTCGCTGTGTGTGCTGTTGGTAAAACATGATTAGGTCCCGCACAATAGTCACCAAGTGATTCCGCCGAATAACTCCCCATAAAAATGGCTCCAGCATGTTTTATGTCATCCAACAATATTTCTGGATCAATAACTGCAAGTTCTAAGTGCTCTGGAGCGATAGCGTTTACAATCTCAATTGCTTGTTTAAAATTTTCAGTTTTTATCATTGCCCCATTGTTCTCTAATGAGGCCTTGATAATTTTAGCTCTTTCCATTTCAGGTAAGAAATTTGTGATGCTATTTTCAACACGCTTAATAAAATTTCTGTCAGAGGATATTAATATTGAGCTTGCTTGCTCGTCATGTTCGGCCTGAGCAAGTAAATCCATTGCAACCCAGTCTGGGTTTGCGCTCTCATCAGCAATAATAACAACTTCTGATGGCCCAGCGATCATATCAATACCTACAAAACCAAAGACCTCTCTCTTCGCAGCTGCAACATAAATATTTCCAGGTCCAACAATTTTATCAACTTTTGGCACAAGATTTGTACCAAAGGCTAAGGCGGCGATGGCCTGTGCCCCACCAATACTAAAGATTCTATCTACTCCGACGATTTCTGCTGCGGCTAGTACCAAATCATTTCTTTCTCCATGCGGAGTTGGAACAACCATAATGATTTCTCTAACTCCTGCAACTTTCGCAGGAATAACATTCATTAAAACTGAGGAAGGATATGCTGCCTTCCCGCCAGGAACATAAACACCAATACGGTCTATCGGTGTAATTCGTTGTCCCAACACATTGCCATCCTCATCTTTATATGTCCAAGTTTCTTGTTTTTGTTTTTCATGAAATGTACGGATCCGTTTTATCGCATTCTCAAAACTATCTCGCATTAAATCAGATATTCTATCTGATGCTGCTTCAACTTCATCTTTTTTAATCTCTAATGTTTCAAGTTTTGCTGAAAGATGATCATAGTGATTTGTATATTCAAGTAAGGCATCATCACCTCGTTTACGAACATCAGAAATAATTTTAGAAACAGTTTCTAATACATTCTTGTTGGGCTCTAACGTAGATAAAATTAGAGATTGAAATGATTTTTCAAAATCAGCCGAAGACGCGTCCAAATATTTCATTATTCTCAATTTTCAATTGCCTTGGATAATCTTTGCATAAAAGATTTTATAATCGAATTTTTCATCTTCATTGCAGCTTTATTTACAATCAACCTAGAGCTGATATCCGCAATGAGCTCTAATGGAACTAGGCCATTTGCTTTTAAAGTTTCGCCAGTATCTACAAGGTCAACAATCTGATCTGCTAAGCCTAATATTGGTGCTAATTCCATAGAACCATACAATTTAATTATTTCAACTTGTTGGCCAAGATCAGCAAAATAATTCTGAGTTATATTTGCATATTTTGTTGCAATACGTGGTCGTGTATAAGTTTTATTTACTTTTTTTAATCCTGCTAACATCATCTGGCACTTAGCAATACCAAGATCAAATGGTTCATAAAAACCATTGCCTTGGTATTCAAGTAACACATCCTTACCAGCAATACCAAATTCTGCAGCACCTCGTTCTACGTAGGTTGGTACATCTGTTGCCCGAATAACTAGTATTTGAATATTAGTCTGATTGGTCTCTAGTATCAGTTTACGAGATTTCTTTGGATCATCTTTTGGAATAATATCCAACTTAGCAAGCAATGGAATTGCTTCATCGTAAATTCTGCCTTTTGAAACTGCAATTGTAATCATATCTGACATTATGGTTTTAGCTGAATTATTGATCCTACATACTAAATAAAAACCGCACAGAATACATTAGAAACGAAAAGTCTTAAAAAGTTTCTTTTCTAATACCTTTTAAAATATTGTTTAATCGGGAACCCGCCTAATACTCGCTCCCAACTGCGACATTTTTTCTTCTATTGTTTCATAACCGCGGTCAATATGATAAATACGGTCGACAACAGTTTCGCCTTCTGCTACTAATCCCGCTAAAACTAAAGCTGCTGATGCTCTCAAATCAGTTGCCATCACTGGAGCGCTTTTTAATTGATCAACGCCTTTGATTTTAGCGATATTCTTGTGTAGCTCGATATCAGCGCCCATCCGTTGTAACTCAAGAACATGCATAAATCTATTTTCAAAAACCGCCTCCGTAATTATTCCCGAGCCTTCTGCAATACTATTCATTGCGGTAAATTGAGCTTGCATATCAGTGGGAAAGCCAGGGAATGGGGAAGTATGCACATCAACCGCCTTCGGTTTTTTTCCTTTCATATCTATTGAAATTGCATTTTCCTCAATTTCAATTTTAGCGCCTGCCTCTGTTAATTTAGTTATAACAGATTCTAATAAAATCGACTGAGTATTTTTTAAACGCATCATACCACCGGTCATTGCAGCAGCAACAAGATATGTGCCCGTTTCTATTCGATCAGGTAAAATTTCATGCTCTGTCCCATGAAGTGATTCAACCCCTTCAATTTCTATATGGTCTGTTCCCGCGCCACTAATCTTTGCCCCCATTTTATTTAGACAATTTGCTAAGTCTTTTACCTCGGGCTCCCTTGCTGCATTTTCAATGATTGTTAAGCCATCGGCAAGAGTGGCCGCCATCATTAAATTTTCTGTGCCTGTAACAGTAACTATATCAAGTGTAAGGTGTACCCCTTTCAATCGTCCTTTTGTTTCTGCACGAATATACCCGCTATCAGTCGTGATATCTGCTCCCATAGCAATTAAACCTTGTAAATGGATATTCACTGGACGTGACCCAATTGCGCAGCCGCCTGGAAGTGATACATCAGCTTTCCCATAACGAGCAAGTAGCGGCCCCAAAACAAGAATTGATGCACGCATTGTTTTGACTAATTCATAAGGGGCAAAAAAATTATTAATCTGGGCATTATCAATTTCTATATGCATACGTTCATTAACTGTAATTCTTGAACCCATAAGCCCGAGTAATTCTATTGTTGTTGTAATATCATGCAAATGAGGAACGTTACTGATTGTAACGGGCTGGTCTGTAAGTAAAGTAGCTGAAAGTATAGGTAGGGCTGAGTTTTTTGCACCAGATATCGAGACTTCACCTTCTAAAGAAGCTCCGCCGTGGATAATTAATTTATCCATAATTAATTTTTACCTTATTAAATAATTCAGAATGTTTGAGCTTACTTATTTTTTTTATATTCTTGAGGAGTAAATGTTTTAAACGATAACGCGTGTATTTCATTACCCATTTTGTCACCCAACGCCCTATACACCATTCTATGTTGCTGTAGTATATTCTTCCCAGAAAATAATTCACAAACAATATTGGCATTAAAGTGTGTTCCGTCATCGCCTTCAACTATAACATCGGCGCCTGGTAATCCTGACTCTATAAGTTGCTTAATGATTTGTGGATTCATAAAAATACTATTCTCTAGCTTTTTAAGACGAAAAATTATAATACGATTTTACTGGACTTAAAGATCTTAAATTAAAAAGTAAATAACCTAATCAAAAATTACTAAATTGATCGATAAAATATTTTAACTAATTTGGGATGCTGTCCCCAAGTATTTCATTTTTTTTTGAAAGTTCATTAAGAAGCGAATCAAAACCATTTTTCTTAATTTGTGTTTCAAAAGAACCTCGATAAGTTGTCACTAAGCTTACGCCATCAACTGCAACATCAACAACTTTCCACTCCTCATTCTTTTGATGCATACGATATAAAATGGGTAATTGCGCATTGTTTAAACTTGTTAACTCCGTTTTTACAACGGCAAGATTAGATTGGAGATTTTGTTCAGCGGGATAGTATTTTATACTCTGTCCAGAGTACTCCAATAACGCTCTGGCATAAGTACGTACAAGCAATGCTTTAAACTGTGCAATAAATTTTGAACGTTGTGTCTCGCTTGCAGTCTTCCAATGTTTTCCTAGCACCCATTTTGACATACTAATAAAATCAAAACGTGGAATTACCAATTCATTCACCATATCATATATTTTTTCAGGATTAGCTTCCAAAATAGAACGATTGCTTTCAATATGACTTATAACGCCTTCAGCTGTTTCCTTTACTACTTCGTCTGGAGTTGTCGCCCATGCAGTACCAACCGAAAAACATAATATAAAAAATAAGCATCCTAATTTCTTAAAACTCATTAAATTTTACCTCTGGTAATTATTATTTTTTTACCCAGCCCACAAAAACAACTCTGCATTAACAAAAAAATTATCAATTTTTAAGCTTTGAAGGAGATTGGTTCTCGCAGATATTTTTACCTCTAATACCAAGGGAAATATTGTAATAGGAATAGATTAAGAGAGAAAGTACTTATGAGATAATTATTCCACTTATTTAACATTAAATAATAATCGCAAGATACTGTTTAATTTTAGTTTTATCAAAAAGGTCTAAATAGTAAAATTAGTTTTGGCAACAATGTTAACGCGGCAAATAAGGCAATAAACATCGCGAGAGCTGTTAATACCCCAAAATAAATTGTGGGAATAAAATTCGATAACACTAAAATTGAGAAGCCTATAATTATCGTACTAGCCGTATAAAAAACTGCTTTACCTATATTGGCATGGCAATAATGCATCGTAGATACATAATTTTTGGTCTTTGGGAATTCTTCACGAAAACGATAGATATAATGAATACTATTATCAACGGCTATACCAATTGTTATCGCGGCGATGGTAATTGTCATCATATCCAGAGGTATTCTAAGTAGACCCATTAGACCTAATATAATTGCTGCCGCTAGTAAATTTGGGATGATCCCAATTATTGCCAGCTGTACTGAGCGAAATAAAATGATTAGCATTAATCCAATCCCAGCCATAACAACACCTAAAGTTAAAATCTGCGATTTATATAAACTTTGCAACATATTATTATAAAGGACAAGAATTCCCGTTATTTTTATTTTATCTTCATCTATATTAATTCTTTCAATCAAATCGATTTTTATTTTTTCTAATAGCTCTTGACGTCGAAGATTTTTTAATGAATCAAGTATCCGAATATTTATACGAGCTTCGTTATTTGCTTCAGAGATGTATGGATTAATCATGCTTTTTCTAAGTTCCTCAGGCATGCGTTTACTGACGATCGCCAATTCAAAAGCATCGACTTCTCCTTCATTTATTTGTTCCCCGACACGAATAATCGATGCAAGAGAAAGAACTTTTCCTACTTCTGGTAATGCTTCTAAATAATCATGAGCCTGTTTTACTATATCTATTCGTTCTGGCGTAAACCATACTTCTTCTTGATCTTCCTCAAACGCACTAAACAATGCATCAAAATCTTCAAAATCTTCACCTGTCTCTTTATTTTCAACATTTTCGGAATTTTCCAAATTTAACAAAATATCTACGGGTGTTGTTCCTCCTAGTTTTTCATCAATTAAACGTAACCCCTGAAAAATTTCAGTATCTTCGCTAAAATAATTTATAAAACTATTTTCAACTTGAAGACGACTAATACCATAAGCACTAATTAATGTAAGAATTACAGTAAGCACTAATATCCTGTTACCATATTGTTCAGTAATATTCGCAAGCTTTGATGTGAATTGAAACTCATTTCCCGAAGTTGTATTTTCAGCGATCTTTGGTAATAAAATTAGTAAAGAGGGAAATAAAATAAATGATGTCAAGAATGTTACGCTTAGCCCAATTGTCATCATCCATCCGAAATCAATAACTGGCTTGATGCCGCTTACTACTAAAGAAGTAAACGCCATAATAGTTGTCAGGGCCGTGTATAAACAAGGCCAGACCATCTTGCTCATTGTGTTTAATACCAATTCATGTTGCGTATAATCGGGAAAATCATTCCTTAATTGCCTATAACGAACGATGAGATGGACATTCATCGACATGGTTATAATCAACATAAGTGAAATAAAATTAGACGATATAACTGTTACATTCCATCCAACTAAACCAAGTAGTCCAACCATTAATAACCCAGCATAAAAACAACTTACTAAAGGAAGCAGCACCCATCTTAATTTTCGAAAAATAATCGTTAGCATAATTATTAGGAAAAGAAACACTCCAATACCAAAAATAATTAAATCATTTTTTATAAAAGTTATCATATCGTCTGCTATCATCGGTACACCACCGAGATGTAGTGAGCCGTACCTGCTATACTCAGAAAGTATTTCTCTTATTCTTATTATTGTTTCATGATTTATTTTGTCATTTTCATTCTTCTTTTTTGCATACTCAGTAAGTATTTCCTCAAACTCTATTCTTTCACTATCATCTAATTCATCATTCTTATCTTTAATTAACAATTGGTTTCTTTTGCGTTGTATTTCACGAAATTCTGGTTGATCTTTCAAATTAACTAGCAGCGCAGTCGTAGCACCATCTCTGCTTATGATGAGTTCTTTATATATGGGACTGGTAAGTATTTCTTGCTTAGCTTTATCGAGATTAATATCTCCTCCTTCTATTGTACGAACATTATCTGCAATATCAGACAGTGAACCATCAACTTGCATAACAAGAGGTATATCAACTAAGCTTACTACCGAATGGACTCGTTCTAATTTATTTATTTCGTCCCTAAGCTGTGTAATTTTTGTTAGAACAGTTTGGGTAAAAAGATTTTCTTTTGATGTGAATGTTACAAATAAAAATTCCTTAGTTGCGTAACGATCGATTGTCTCGCGAAATAACTTAAGATCTTGATCCCCTTCTAATAATAAAGAATCTGCAGAGGCATCAAGCTTAAAACTTTTTGTTTGAAATGCGAAAAAACATAAAACAGCAGACATTAAGAGACAAACTAAAACTGGCTTCTTAAGTACAGTTGCTAAATATATTTTTTTAATTATATTAATCACCGCAGTTTACCGTAATTTTAACTTGTCTTTTTAAATTATAATGATCTATTTATAATATAATACGTTCTTCAATAATTTCTTGTATTGTTTTTACATACAAGGCATGTTCGATTTTCAAGATCTTTTTAGCTAATGACTCTGGAGTATCTTCTTCATCCAATATAACTGATTTCTGTGCCAAAATTTTACCATCATCATAATCACCACAAACTAAGTGAATTGTTGCTCCACTCTCTTTATCTCCAGCAGCTATAACTGCTCTATGTATATTCATGCCATAAAAACCTTGGCCGCCATACTTTGGTAGTAACGATGGATGTATATTGAGAATCTTGCCTTCAAACTCAGAAAGTACTTTAGGTCCTATTTTTTTCATAAAACCTGCCAAAACAATAAGATCAATATTATATTTAAGTAAGGTCTCGCACATAACAACGTCTAATTGCTCGGGGTCTCTATGTGTTTGTGAGCTAATATAAATTGTATTAATTCTTCTTTCTTTTGCTATAGACAGTGCTTTTGCATCGGCATTATTGCTTAAAACAATTTCAACACTAGCAGATATGCGGCCTTGCTCACACGCATCAATTATGGCAGACATATTACTGCCCCTTCCAGAAACTAAAATACCAAGTTTTTTCATATGCTTTTAAATTTGAACCCTAGTTTCTTTAATTTTTTTTCTATTTCATCACCAAATGTATTAAAACCACTGTATTTACACATATCGATAACTCTATCTGTATACTCATGTCTTGTTTTATAATTTTTTCTTAGACTATCATAAAATGACGGACGCTCCTCACTTGTCAAATTACTATAATGTTGTAATAAAATATTGTCCTCTAAAATATCCCAATGTTGCGATATTATAAATTCGATTAAATAGTCTGAGTTATTTTTTTCTGGTACAAGAGCCCTACTTTTACAGATCACTAATTCAGGATATTCAAAATTAGTTTTAAGAGCATCATTTAATGAATGAAAAAGAATTTCTGTCGCTCTAATTTTAGCTTCATG
>JAAZZI010000119.1 GCA_014239225.1 Gammaproteobacteria bacterium | reverse complement strand
TTGGATCTGAAGATGGAGAATGTATTGTTGCTACAGCGTGACCAGCTTCATGATAAGCTGTAAGTTTTTTTTCATCTTCTGACATTACCATTGATCTTCTTTCTGCCCCCATCATAACTTTATCTTTGGCACTTTCAAAATCTTCAAGGGTGACTAATCTTTTATTTTTTCTTGATGCCAATAATGCTGCCTCATTAACTAAATTAGCTAAATCAGCTCCAGAAAAACCGGGGTACCACGAGCAATTATATTTGCCTTAACGTTGTCCCCTAATGCAACTTTACGCATATGAACTTTTAAAATTTGTTCGCGACCTCGAATATCTGGTAATGGAACTACAACTTGGCGATCAAAACTACCAGGTCTTAGTAGCGCGGGATCAAGAACATCAGGGCGGTTTGTGGCAGCAATCACAATCACTCCTTCATTACCTTCAAATCCATCCATTTCTACCAATAACTGATTTAATGTTTGTTCCCGTTCATCATGACCGCCCCCCAAACCAGCGCCACGATGTCGTCCTACTGCATCAATCTCATCGATAAAAATAATGCAAGGTGAGTGTTTCTTTGCTTGTTCAAACATGTCTCGAACACGAGACGCGCCAACACCCACAAACATTTCAACAAAATCTGAACCTGAGATTGTAAAAAAAGGAACCTTAGCTTCGCCAGCAATAGCCTTTGCTAATAAAGTCTTACCAGTCCCAGGAGCACCAATCATTAAAACCCCAGAAGGAATTTTACCACCTAGTTTTTGAAATTTGCCTGGATCGCGCAAAAACTCAACTAACTCTGAAACCTCCTGTTTTGCCTCTTCAACGCCTGCTACATCACTAAATGTTATTTTTACTTGGTCTTCACTTAATAAGCGCGCGCGACTCTTCCCAAATGACAATGCTCCTCCTCGTCCGCCGCCACCTTGCATCTGTCGCATAAAGTAAATCCAAATACCAAGCAATAATATGATAGGAAACCAAGAGATTAGAGCATGAGCCCAAAATGAATTTTTATTCGGCTCCGTTCCTTTAATTTCTACATTATTTTCAAGCAGCGTACCAATTAATGCATCGTTATTGGTTTCAGGGCTGTATGTAGTAAACCGAGTTCCATCAGTATGATTTCCAGTGATCGAATTGCCTTCAATACTGACAGTGCCGATACGGCCTGTTTTAACGTCAGAAATAAATTGGGAATAAGTAATTTCCCCTGATATTGCCGGGTTACTAAAGTTTTTAAATACAGTCATCATAACAAGAGCTATGACCACCCATAATATTAGATTTTTTACCATATCATTCAATGCAATAATCCTCTTTAGCTATATATGTGTGTACTCTGAAAATATGAATATTACTATAATACATAAGAGCGCGCTAAAACATAAAATTCTCTTGATTGGTCACGTGACGCCTTCGGTTTTCTTACTAGTACTTTAGCAAATTTTTCTTTCAACAATTGTCTATACTCATACGTTCCGTCACCCTCAAAAAGCTTAACCAATAAATCACCGCCGGGTTTTAATATATGAGTGCTGAAATCATACACAAGTTCAGCAATAGCCATATTTCGTGACTGATCAGTAACCCTTATACCTGTTAAATTGGGGGCCATATCAGAAATTACAAGATCTGCGCCATATTCTCCAATTTCTTTAAGGCACTGTTTTTGAATAATTTCATCTGTAAAATCCCCAGATATAAACAAAACTTGCTCAATCGGATTCATAGGTAATATATCAATAGCGATAATCCGGCCACTAGAGTCAATTATACCGCTTAAATATTGAGACCAACTCCCTGGAGACGATCCAAGATCGACAACACAATAATTTGGTTTTATTAATTGATCTTTTTCATCAATTTCTTGAAGTTTATAAATTGCTCGGGAACGAAAATCTAACTTACGAGCTTTTTTTACATATAGATCTTTATTTTGTGTTTGCAGCCATCTCTTGCTGGATTTATTTTTTGACATTTAAGATATAATTACATGTAACGAACTTGAATAATCTCATACTCAATAACACCACTTGGTGCATTAACGTCAACAATGTCGCCTACCTGCTTGCCTATAAGTGAACGAGCAATAGGTGATGCTATTGAAATTAATCCTGTATTTATGTCAGCCTCTAATTCCCCTACTATTTGGTATGTAACTTCTTCATCTGAGTTAAGGTTTAAAATAGTAACAGTAGCGCCGAAAACAACCTTGTCTGTTTCGTTAATTTCTTTTACATTTATGATTTGAACATCAGCAAGTGTTGATTCAATTTTATTTATCCGGCCTTCCATAAAACTTTGCTGTTCACGCGCTGCATGATATTCAGCATTTTCACTTAAATCGCCATGTGCCCTTGCCTCAGCAATTGCTGCAGTTATACGAGGTCTATCGACTGTTTTTAATTCGTGTAACTGTTCTCGTAGCTTCTCTGCTCCGACTTTTGTCATTGGTGATTTGCTCACGAAAAAATTCCTTTATGTAATGTTTGCAAACTATTCACGTTACTATTTTCACTGTGTTTTAATGCCTCTACTGTTGCCTGAGCAGCTGCTATTGTTGTTGTATAAAAAACTTTTTGCTGAAGCGCTGTTCTTCTTATTGAAAAGGAATCGGCTATTGCATTTTTATCTTCTGTTGTATTTACAATTAAATCAATCTGCTTATTTTCCAACATATTAACAATATGGGGTTCGCCTTCTCTTACTTTATTGACCTTTTTACATTTTACACCTGCTTCATTCAAAATATTACTAGTTCCTGATGTTGCATATATTTCAAACCCTAATTCAACTAGTTCACTAGCTATATTTATCGCTAATTCTTTGTCAATATCTTT
>JAAZZI010000118.1 GCA_014239225.1 Gammaproteobacteria bacterium | reverse complement strand
ATAACTCTTTAATTTCGTCAATGGTAATTTTATCATTTCGATATACATGGACATCCTGTTCAAGTTCGCCAAAATATTGAACCAAGTTATAGGTAAAAGAATCATAATTATCGATCATCAGTAACATAATATTCTCTCTATTACGTTAGGCCTTTTTCAGCCAAACTAACAGCTTTAAAGATGGCGCGCCCTTTATTCATTGTTTCTTCCCATTCATTTTTTGGTATTGAGTCAGCGACAATACCCGCACCCGCTTGGATATGTAGAGTCTTATCTTTAATGACAGCAGTTCTTATTGCAATTGCGGTATCCATATTCCCGTTCCATGAAATATAACCAACTGCTCCCGAGTAAACTCCTCGTTTTACGGGTTCAAGTTCATCAATAATTTCCATAGCCCTAATTTTCGGTGCACCAGAAACAGTTCCAGCAGGGAAGGTGGAGCGCAAGACATCCATGGCATTCATCCCTTTTTTTAGCTCACCAGTAACATTAGAGACGATATGCATAACATGTGAATACCGTTCAATTATCATTTTATCAGTCAAAGTAACACTTCCCATATCAGCAACTCGGCCTAGATCATTTCTACCAAGGTCTATTAACATTAAATGTTCTGCTAATTCCTTCGGATCTTCTAAGAGATCTTTTTCCAACGCGAGATCTTCCGATTTCGTTTTCCCGCGTGGTCTTGTCCCAGCAATAGGCCTCACTGTTACAATATTATCTTCGAGTCTAACTAGTATTTCTGGAGATGACCCTACGATTTGAAAATCTTCTAAATCAAGAAAATACATGTAAGGAGAAGGGTTAAGTGAACGAAGCGCTCTATATAAGTTTATTGGTTTTGATTGGAATGGGATGGATAATCTTTGTGATAGTACAACTTGCATTGCGTCACCACTAACAATGTAATTTTTTATAGTATCGACCGCTTTCTCATAATTTTTTTGAGTGAAACCAGAAACAAAGTCATTTTCATCAACATCACGAGAATTATCTGATTGCGATTTATTACTCTGGTTATCACGAAGCATTCCACTTATATCATCAAGTCGTTGTAGTGCATTTGAGTAAGCATCATTTTTTTTTGGATCTGCATGCACAATGATAAATAGTTTTCCGTTAAGATTATCGAACACAACGACTTCATCAGATACCATTAATAATATATCTGGAGAGCCAATTGGATCTTCTTTGTTATTCTTATTTAATTTAGGCTCTATGTAGCGAATTGTTTCATAACCAAAATAACCTACTAAACCGCCACTAAAGCGTGGCATACCCTCAATTTGCGCAACTTTATATGATTGTTGAATTTTCTCAATTTCTTTAAGGGGATCATTAGTATTGTATTTATCAATAAGCTTACTATTTTCGGTAATTTTTATTTTTTCACCAGTTACAGAAATTATTTTTTTGGCAGGTAAACCAATTATGGAGTAACGTGCCCATTTTTCACCACCTTCTACTGATTCAAACAAATAAGAATACGGAAAGTTACATATTTTTGTATAAGTACTAAGTGGTGTATCAAGATCTGCTAATATTTCATACATTAGAGGGATACGGTTGTATCCATTTTTAGCAAGCTTATTAAAATCATTTTTGCTAATCATACTATTTAATAAAGAAAATATTCATAATGTTAGAAAAAAGTTAAGCAAAATCGATTTTTCCATTTTAATGGGTATGAGATAAATCAATATATCAGTTATTAGCTAGCGCTATTTGTTCTCGCATCATTGTGATTGTTGACCCATAATTGTCTGTTCCAAAAATAGCAGATCCAGCAACGAAAGTATCAGCACCGGCTTCAGCAATTTTACGAATGTTATCAATTTTGACACCACCGTCGATCTCAAGGCGAATATCATATTTTGATTTATCAATTATTTCTCGCGCATGCCTAAGTTTATCCAAAACGGATTCAATGAACGATTGTCCACCAAATCCAGGATTAACTGACATTAGTAGTACAATATCGATTTTATCAAGAATATGATCGAGAATATCAAGAGGTGTGGCCGGGTTAAATACTAGCCCCGGCTTGCATTCACACTGACGAATCAATTCTAATGTATGTTCAATATTTTCAGACGCCTCTGGATGAAAAGTAATATAGTCAGCACCGGCTTCAGCAAATTCTGGAATTATTCTATCCACTGGTTTAATCATTAAATGCACATCTAATGGCGCTACTATGCCAAAATTACGCAGGGCTTTGACGACAATTGGACCAAAAGTTAAATTAGGCACATAGTGATTATCCATAACATCGACATGGACAAAATCTGCACCTGCCGCTAAAACAGATTTGGTTTCTTCTCCAAGTTTAGACATGTCAGCAGACAATATTGAAGGGGCAATTACAGCGTTATGCATTTAAAATAATCCATTCGTGATTTGTGGAGCAGGTAACTTTACCTGATAAGTATTACCATGGCCACTATCCGCTATTTTAAGGATTAAGTTTTTGGGGTATCTAGAAAAAATGAAGCGAAAATTACATATGGGTATATTTTTTTATCTATTTCTGAATACCTTTATTGTTGAAGGCAATTCATCTAATTATAACTGGGAGAAAAGAATATCGATTGGCATAGCAGAAAAGGTGAAAGTAACTGAGTTGCTTTGGCTCGAAACAATAAATAATAGTTTCCTCGCTCTTTTTAATAGTCCAAATAGCGAAGAAACAAAAAGTGCAGTGATTATTCTACATTCAATAGGCGGTCATGCTGATTGGCCTGAAGTTATTTCACCATTAAGAAAAATGTTGCCAAAATTTGGTTGGGCGACTTTATCAATACAACTGCCCCTAATTTCACTAGAAAATACT
>JAAZZI010000117.1 GCA_014239225.1 Gammaproteobacteria bacterium | reverse complement strand
AACGCCTGGTTTTTCTGGTGCAGACCTTGCTAATCTTGCGAATGAAGCAGCACTCATTGCTGCTCGATTCAGTAAAAAGCTTGTTGGTATGAGAGAATTTGAAAAGGCTAAAGATAAAATTATGATGGGGGCAGAACGACGTTCCCTGGTTATGAGCGAAGAAGAAAAGAGACTTACCGCGTATCACGAGGCGGGACACGCTATTGTTGGCCGGTTAGTACCATCACATGATCCCGTATACAAAGTTACAATTATTCCTCGTGGTCGTGCGTTGGGAGTTACGATGTTTCTGCCAGAAGAAGATCGTTTGAGTTATAGTAAAGAATTGCTAGATAGTCAGATTTCAAGTTTATTTGGAGGACGTATTGCAGAAGAACTTATCTTTGATAAAAGTAAAGTTACAACTGGCGCAAGCAATGATATTGAACGTGCTACACAGCTTGCTCGTAATATGGTTACAAAATGGGGTTTGTCAGAAAAACTTGGCCCGTTGACATACAACGAAGAAGACGGAGAAGTTTTTTTAGGTCGTTCGGTAACTCAACATAAAGCTATTTCCGATGAAACGTCCCATACCATTGATAAAGAGATTCGTAATATAATTAATAAAAATTATAAACGTTCTGAGCAGATATTAAAAAAGAATATAGACAAACTTCATTTAATGGCGGATGCGTTGATTAAGTACGAGACGATTGATGCTGATCAAATTGACGACATTATGAAAGGAAAAGCGCCACGACCTCCCTCAGACTGGAATGACAGTGACGACCAGAGCTCTTCAACTAAAAAGAAGACAAAAAGGAAAACTAGATCTTCAAAAAAGAGCATTACACCGTCTATAAAACCCGCTTAAATATTTTTACAATTGATTGATATAATGACTAAACAGGTTCCATTTATATCAACAAAATAACAATATCTAAACTCAATTTATAAGGTAATCACGATCAAAAAAGATACCAGAAAATATTTCGGGACTGATGGTATACGTGGTAGCGTTGATGATGGCGGAATAAGCGCAGACTTCGTTATGAAGCTTGGTTGGGCAGCGGGACGTGTATTAGCAAAAAAGGGAACTGGTCCTGTTTTAGTAGGAAAAGATACACGAATATCAGGTTATATGTTTGAATCAGCTTTAGAAGCAGGCCTATCTGCAGCTGGAGTTGATATTCGCTTATTAGGCCCAATGCCAACCCCAGGCATTGCTTATCTAACTAAGAGTACTCGAGCACAAGCCGGCATCGTTATAAGCGCCTCTCATAACTTATTTCATGATAACGGACTTAAATTCTTTTCGAGCGATGGTACCAAATTACCTGATGATGTTGAGATGGAAATTGAATATGAATTAAATTATCCAATGAGGTCTGTACTGTCTCTTAATCTTGGTAAGGCGCGACGTATTACCGATGCCCCTAGAAGGTATATTGAATTTTGTAAATCAAAAATCGAAAATGATATAAGTTTTAATGATCTAAGAATAGTTATTGATTGTGCAAATGGGGCCACTTATCACATAGCACCTAAAGTTTTTGAAGAGTTAGGCGCAGAGGTTATATTGCATGGCGCATCTCCAAACGGTCTGAATATTAATGATGAATGTGGAGCAACATCTCCTGATGTCTTACAAAAACTAGTCAAAGCATCACGAGCTGATGTGGGAATTGCGTTTGATGGAGATGGTGATAGGTTAATTATGGTGGATCATCTCGGAAGCGTATTAGACGGGGATGATATTCTTTATATAATTGCGCAGTCGCGGCTTAGAAAATTAAATGGCGCTGTTGTTGGTACTGTAATGAGTAATCTTGGTTTAGAACATGCAATCAAAAAATTAGAATTAGATTTTTTTAGAGCAGCTGTTGGCGATCGCTATGTTATGGAACTATTACTTAAGAACAACCTAATATTGGGCGGGGAAACCTCGGGACACATTATTAATCTTGAACTCACTACAACAGGCGATGGAATTATAACTGCGTTACAAGTACTAGAGACAATAATATCAACAGGTAAAAATCTTTCAGATTTAACTAAAGAGATGAGTAAATATCCACAAATAATGCGAAATATTAAATTTGATACACAGATTGATATAACGAGAAATGATGAAATTAATCTCGCTATTAAGGATACAGAGAATATTCTAGGCAATACTGGTCGTGTTGTATTAAGGCCTTCCGGGACTGAATCTTTAATAAGAATTATGGTTGAAGGTGAAAATGAAAATCAAATAGAAACTCTTGCAGATGAGTTAGTAGACAAAGTTAATAAGGTCACAACAAGACTACATTAAGATTAAAATAATTATTATTTTAGTAATTTAAATTTTTCTTTATCAAAACCCACAAGATATTTTTTTTTCGTTTTAATTATTGGGCGTTTCATTATTGTTGGGTTTTCGAATAATAAATCAATTATTTCTAATTTCGTGCTTGTTTTTTTTTCTTTATCAGATAATTTTCTCCAACTTGTACCACGCTTGTTTATGAGTATTTTAATATCTATATTTTTGAGAAACTCATTGACTGTAGATTTTTTTATACCGTCAACACGAAAATCATGAAAGGTATATTTAATAAGATTCTTGTCTAACCACTCACGTGTTTTTTTTACACTGTCACAGTTTTTTATACCATACAAAATGATTGGTGACATGAAAAAGGTATTTATAGATCGCGTAAAATTTCGTTAATACCAACTTTACCTAGTGTTTTTTCATCGACAGTTTTTACTATCACTGCACAGTAAAGACTATATTTTCCATCTTTTGATGGTAGGTTGCCTGATACAACCACAGAACCTGCCGGTATTCGCCCAAAAGTAACTTCACTAGT
>JAAZZI010000116.1 GCA_014239225.1 Gammaproteobacteria bacterium | reverse complement strand
GAGTGAGCTTTGGTCCTGCAAAAGCAGTAAATGCAGGTGGTGTTGGTGTGTCGGGTCTTGAAATGTCTCAGAACAGCGCTCGCATTTCATGGGATGAATCACAGCTGGCCGATATGCTTCAATCAATGATGAAAAGCATACATGATAGTTGTGTTGAGTACGGGGAAGAGTCCGAAGGTAAAATTAATTATCTTCAGGGCGCAAACGTCGCCGGTTTTGTAAAAGTTGCTGAAGCAATGCTTTCATATGGACATGTTTAGTTTTTGTAAAAGCTAGCCAGTATTTTTTAACATTAACAGGGCGAATGACAAAAAAATAAAAATAAAATTTTTGGAGGTAAATTGTGAAAGCATCTGACTTGTTTGTGCGTTGTTTAGAGGCCGAAGGCGTTGAAAAGATCTTTGGTGTCCCTGGGGAAGAGAATGCTGATTTCATGATTTCATTAATGGACAGTTCCATTGAGTTTGTATTATGCCGACATGAACAGGCAGCCGCATTTATGGCAGATGGTTATGGTCGACTAACCGGTAAAGCTGGAGTTTGTCTTGCAACGCTTGGTCCAGGAGTGACTAATTTGGTTACAGGTTTAGCTGATGCGAATATGGATCGCGCGCCAACGGTTGCAATTATCGGTCAAGCAAGCACAGGTCGGCTCCATAAAGAAAGTCATCAAAATATGGATTCAATTGGAATGCTAAGACCTATTAGTAAATGGGCGCACAGCATTTACAAACCTGAAACAATACCTGAGATGGTTAGGAAGGCTTTTAAGGTTGCAGAGCAAGAAAAACCAGGCGTTACCGTACTTGAATTACCTGAAGATATTGCTAAAGAAGAAGCGACCTCCGCCCCATCGATTATTGAGCCACGCAAAACAAGACGCGCTGCTGCTGATCATAAAGCAGTCAAGGCGGCTGTTGAAGCAATTATAACAGCTAAAAAACCCATTATTTTATCGGGTAATGGCGCTGTTAGAAAACGGGCATCCAATCAATTACGACTACTTGCAGAAAAAACAGGCATTAGAGTTGTTAATACCTTTATGGGGAAGGGCGCTGTTTCTCGTAGTGACCCACACTGTTTATACACGATAGGTTTACAAGGGCAGGATCATGTTAATGCTGCACTTTATAATGCGGATCTGGTTATTGCTATCGGCTATGATCTTGTGGAATATGCACCTAAGCTTTGGAATAAAAAAACCAAAAAAACAATTATTCATATCGATTTTTGGCCTGCTGAAATTGATGAAGACTATATTGTTGATGTCGAGGTGGTTTCGGATGTTGCCGATGCATTATGGCAAATAAATCAACTTTTTGATGATAAATACAAAGATAAACTACCGCTTTTCGATATTAATAATAAACAAAAATTAAGAGAAACAATAAGTAATGATTTTGCTATGGAGAAGGACGACAAGTCGTTTCCGATGAAACCGCAAAAGGTGCTTTGGGATATTCGCGAGATACTCGGTCCCTCTGACATACTTTTATCCGATGTAGGCGCACATAAGATGTGGATAGCTCGTTATTACCAGTGCGATGAGCCTAATACCTGTCTTATTTCTAATGGATTCTGCACTATGGGTTTTGCATTCCCCGCGGGTATGGGAGCTAAATTCGCATTTCCTGATACGCGTGTTATTGCTGTTTGTGGTGATGCTGGCTTTTTAATGAATGTTCAGGATATTGAAACCGCTGTCAGGCATAAACTTAATATTGTCACTGTTATTTTAATGGATGGTGAATATGGCCTCATTAAATGGAAGCAGCAGAATCAGTTTGATGGAAAACATTCCGATCTTGAATTTAATAATCCAGATTTTGCAATGTTAGCCGAATCTTTTGGTGCATGGGGTAAGGTCATTTCATCTGTAGATGAATTTAAATCCGCACTCGAGGAAGCGTTTGAACAAAATGGACCAGCATTGATTGGTGTTCCTATTGATTATGCCGAAAATATAAAATTAACTAAACGTCTTGGCGAGTTACAATTTACCATATAAGAAATTAATATTTTATATTTCAGTAGAATGACATCCTCGTAGAAAATTTATTCACGAAAATAATCAATTAAAAGTTTCCTGGTTTGTTCCGTAAAATATCTCGTATAGAATTACTTATTATTAATTACATTGCCGGAATAGCTCAGTTGGTAGAGCAACGCATTCGTAATGCGTAGGTCAGTGGTTCGACTCCACTTTCCGGCACCAATATTTTCAAAATGTTTCATGTTTAGGATCCTTCAATATCGCTCGCTCTCGCATTGCTATGCCTAAAACCTAAATTTACTTCCAGTTATTGTAAGTATTAGTTAAAATAAATTATGAAATTAATAACCGTAATCTTATTTATATTTTTATCCTTTAATGCTTTCTCAGAAAAAGTCTACTTTATCAATCTTCAAGACGGAGATGTATTAAAGTCACCTTTTCTAGTGCAGTTTGGTTTAGAGGGAAAGGGCATTGCTCCCGCTGGTGTTGATATAGAAAATACTGGTCACCATCATTTACTGATAAATGTAGATGAAATAGATTACTCCTCACCTATCCCTTCAACTAGTCAGCATCTCCACTTTGGTTTAGGGCAAACTGAAACTAATCTCGATCTACTTTCAGGAAAACACAAACTTCAACTAATATTAGGCGATAAACATCATGTTCCTCATCAACCGCCATTGGCATCTAAAATAATTGAAGTTACAGTAATGGACTAAATGAAAAGATATACATTTGTTGTGATCTTATTTTTTTTATCATCTTCAGCAAGACACACTGAATAAAAACAAGAAAGAGAGAATGATTGTGTAGAGAATGTTATTCATTCGTTAACCGCAGTCTTTGTAATTCTTTTCAACACATTCACGAGCA
>JAAZZI010000115.1 GCA_014239225.1 Gammaproteobacteria bacterium | reverse complement strand
GAAGATATAGCAGATGATGTCACCTTGGATGAATTTAATTTGGATGAATTCGATGCTTGGGGCGCCCCCCCTCCACCGCCAGAAGGACCTCGTGTAAAATTTATTCCATACGATGATCCACCAGTACCACTAACACCAATCAGGCCAAAGGATCCTGAGATTGCACAAGAAGCGGGCATTGAAGGTACCGTCGTAGTACAGGTTTTTGTAGACGATAGGGGCCGGGTTAAAGATACCGTAATATTAAAAGGGATTCCCAACACCGGGTTGGACGAAGCGGCCACAGTTGCTATACGCGCTGTTCGGTTTCGACCGGCGAGACAAAGGGAGCGAGCTGTGGGGGTCTGGATTTCAATTCCAGTTAATTTTAGATTAAAAAGTTAAAAAAGCTTTATTTAAACAATAAAAAAGGGCTGTATTTATTACAGCCCTTTTTTATTGTTCTAAATCTCTAATATATTATTATGACTCAAGCTGTTTTTTAGCCAGTGATCTTACTAGTGAAGCACCCAAACCATTGAAATTGTAATTAGAGAGTTTATTGAAGATATCTCTCGCTTCTATGTCTTTCCCAGCGGCCCTTAGCGCAAGTGCCTTGAAATAGCTGAAATACTGGTAATTTTCTGTGTCGATATTTTCATTAAAATAACTAAGACTGCCTGCTGAGTCTCCTTGAAAGAGACGAACCATACCCATCATTGCCGAGTATTCATCTAATGCGGTTGGGCTTTGTATTTTGCTAGCAATAGAATAAAGAGTATTAAGTTGAGTTTCAGCCTTATTATACTCTCCAAATAAAATATGGTACCAAGCTTGATCCTTTGCATTGTTGTAATCAAAGTTGGCCTGACTTACCTCATCAACTTCCATTTTAGCCATTGCTTGCTTTGCATAATTTTTACGCATCATTAGCGACTCATATGCTTCTTCCTGTTTTTGACTATGGGCATAAGCTAAAAATTTTCTCAGCTCGATCTGGGATTTACTCCAAAAAATTTGAACGTCTGAAGCCCCATAGCTTTCCAAATCTTTTGATATCTGATCCGCAATCTGAATTGCTCCGGAAAAATCATCGTTAAACAGATAAGATTGAATCTGAAAAATTGCCGCACTATTCTTACTATTTGCTGTTTGACCCTCGCTAATAGCGAGATTATAGTACTCTTGAGCAGAATCAAATTCGCCATTAAAAACGAGATTATGTGCAATAACACCCAAAAGACCACTTGCTGCACGGCCTGTTGCGCGCCTTTTTTCTAAAGCGTCTGAATACCATTTTTTTGCTGATTCAAAATCACTATTTGCCCGATCAACATTTCCTCTAATTTGGTAGCCAACAGCGGCTTCTGGTCTTAAACTGATCATTTTATCAATATATTTTATACCTAACTTTTTATCTTGTTTTTCGGCCGGCAACAAAACTTGGCCATTATAAACATTAATATGATGTGAAGCGAGCCTCCACCAGGCATTAACATTTTCGGGATTAATATCAGTAGCTTTTGTATAATTTTGAGCTGCTGAATTAAAATCTCTAGCAACAGTATAAGCGTCTCCTAAATCAACATAAGCTTTTGAGCTGTTTGGGTACTCTTCGACGAGCTTTTTAGCTATATCAATTCGATCGCTTGTGCGACTTTCTCTTCCAGCGACGAACATATCAACAAGCAATTTTTCTGCATTAGACCCATCATTTTTATTTTGTATCGCTTTATCTCTAAACTGTTTTCTTTTATTTGGATCATTTTCAACCACATATAGATTAGCTAATATAAAGTCCGGATCAATCTCTATAGCCTTTTTCATATATTCTGATTGTTTTATTCCATCATGATCGCCCCAATAATACCAGGCTTTATTATACATTTCTAGAGCTTCTTCACTTGAGGTGGTAATTGGAAGCGGCACATCAGTGGAAGCTGTACAGGAAAAAAGGGTAAATAAAATCGTGGATACGATGACTGTCCGAATACTATTTTTCATTGGGAGGGCTCCTTTAATCTTTGATAATGCAATCTTAACATTAAGCATATTACCAACATTAATTTTTTTTATCAAAATATATATTAACAAATAATAGAATCTGTATTTTAATCTTCACCACTGTTTGGCGCTATTGGGCTGCCAAACAATTTATTGAAAATCCACATCACTGGATCATAAAAGCGGTCCACCACTCTTTCTTTGAGGGGTATAATCCCATTATCTGTAATCTGAATATGCTCAGGGCAAACGTCTGTACAGCAACGGGTAATATTACACATACCTGAGCCAAATTCATTTTTAATTTTAGGTATGCGGTCTTCCTGATCTAACGGGTGCATTTCTAATGAGGCCAGGCGAATCATAAACCGAGGTCCTACAAATTTTTCTTTTTTATTTTGATCTCGCAATACATGGCAAACATCCTGACAGAGATAACATTCAATACACTTTCGAAATTCCTGGATTAGCTAGACATCCCGCTGATACATGACATGATCCTTGCCGTTTTTCTTTTCACGGGGCTTGAAGGGTGGAATCATTTTGTTCTGCTCATAATTCCACGATACATCCGTTACCAAATCCTTTATAACTGGGAAGGTTTTCAGCGGTTGAACTGTGACTACCTCATCAGGTGTGAACTCGTTCATACGGGTCATGCATGCTAATTTTGGACGACCGTTTATTTCCACACTGCAAGAACCGCATTTTCCCGCTTTACAATTCCAGCGGACAGCCAAATCATTTGCATGTTCTACCTGAATTCTGTGGATGGCGTCCAAGACCACCATTCCCGGCTCTAATTTTATCGTATAATTTTTAAATTCACCTTTTTTGGAATTTCCCCGCCATATTATAAAATTACGCTCCAAGATTGTCTCCTTCCAGTTCTTTCAATGAAGC
>JAAZZI010000114.1 GCA_014239225.1 Gammaproteobacteria bacterium | reverse complement strand
ATGGTTGTAAATCGCATAGTATTAATGTCCTTGCCTTTCCAATAGTAAGAAGCTGAATGACCCATTTCATACTGACCAGCTTTGACCATATCAAGTATGCCCAAGGCAGCTTTGTGTTTATTTTTATCATCAACACGAATTGTCATTCGACCACCACTCATCGTTTCCACATTTTCAGCAAAACGATCAACAGTCCATGCGAAAGGCGGTAAGCCAGCAGGCCATGTCATCGCAAGTTTCCACTTGATGACTTTTTCATCTGCAACAACTGAACTCGAAGTTGTAAAAACAGCCAGTGTTGCTATCATCATAAATATCAATTTATTTCTAAACATAATTTATCTCCTCTATTTATGTCTCACAACAAATAAACACTCAAGGATAGAAAATCAACAGAAAGCTCTGATTATTTAATCTATATATAATAGTTCAGTACTAGCTCGAAAAACTAATACCAGATCAGCTATTTATGCTAGAGTGCTAATCCGATTGTATACCTTCAACGACTATTCGTCAAAATTATCATCCACATTTAGGTTAGGGATAACAAAATAAGCTGAAAACTAAACTGAGTATTCTTCAAGAATGGCACAAGTTGCACTAACCGCTGTAGCTGTCAGTGCATCAACATCAGTTGATGGCCACCTAAATACATCAGCGAAATAAAAATTACCATAAGAATACTCAAAATTATCTCCATAGAACTGTTCATCATTATCAGAGAATTCAATTACTTTAAAAGTACTACCTCTAAAATAATTGGGGTCTAAACCAAACCTAACCATATTGTCTGAGTCTATTGTAAATTTGAATTTTTGAGGGATATAGTTAATAAGTTTTCCTTCCTTTAATTCAATAGCCTGGGTCATTTCACAATAATAAACATCGCCAACCTTTGCAAAACTGTGAGTTGGCAATAAGAAAAATATTAAGACAAGTATTGTTTTTTGCATAATGATTTGTGACATAGATAGTTATGCCAATCTAAATTTCATATAATATATAAAATTATAATTCATATAGATGATATAATATATGTCATTAAGATAATATATTTTTTAATATTAAATCTAAATTAATTTATTCTACTCATTTTAAGGAGCAAATATGATTCAATTTATAGTCCATGACGAGAATGATTCCGTTGGAGTTGTTACAGTTGAAGGGCTCAAAACCAACGATACAGTAACTGGATGGGTGATGGACCAAGACAAACTAATCGATATAAAGATTAATCAAGATATACCTATTGGTCATAAGTTGGCGATTAAAAAACTCAATAAAGATGACACAGTTATTAAATATAGCGTAGATATTGGTCGCACAATCGCAAACATTGAAGTTGGTGACCATCTGCATGTTCATAACGTAAAAACAAAAAGGTGGTAATTATGAATTTAAGTGAAAAAATTTACGCATATCGTCGTGACAATAATCGAGTTGGTATTCGCAACTATGTTGTAATCTTACCTGTTGATGATATCTCAAATGCAGCCTGTGAAGCTGTTGCTAATAATATTAAAGGCACTATGGCACTCCCACATCCTTATGGTAGGCTTCAATTTGGCGAAGATCTGGATTTACATTTTCGAACAATGATTGGAACGGGTTCTAACCCAAACGTGGCTGCCGTTGTAGTGATAGGTATTGAACCAGGTTGGACTCAAAAAATTGTTGATGGTATTGCTACAACTGGAAAACCTGTTCAAGGATTTGCAATTGAGAAAAAAGGCGACATTCAAACCATTGCTGATGCTTCAAAAGCAGCTTATGGAATGGTGCGCTATGCTACTGGATTGCAACGAGAGCCTTGCGATATAAGTGAGTTATGGGTATCAACCAAATGTGGCGAATCAGACACAACTTCAGGTTTTGGTTCAAACCCAACCGTTGGTAATGCATTTGATAAATTATATGAAAATAACAATACCTTGTTGTTTGGAGAAACATCTGAAATTACTGGAGGTGAACACCTAGTTGAAGCAAGATGCGCCAATGATGCTGTTGCTAAAAAGTTTATGTTCATGTTTAATCGCTATCAAGATATGATTGAAAGATTTAAAACAGATGACTTATCTGAATCACAGCCTACAAAAGGAAACATTGAGGGTGGTTTAACTACTATAGAAGAGAAGGCTTTAGGCAATATTCAAAAAATTGGAAAAAAATGTCGCGTTGACGGTGTTCTAGATAAAGCAGAAATGCCAACAGGTAAAGGGCTTTGGTTTATGGATTCATCTTCAGCTGCTGGTGAAATGGTCACCCTTTGTGCAGCCTCTGGCTACGTTGCTCATCTTTTCCCTACAGGTCAGGGTAATATTATTGGTAATCCTATTTTGCCTGTAATTAAGATTTGCGCCAACCCTAGAACTGTTAGAACTATGTCAGAGCATGTCGATGTTGATGTGACTGGTCTCTTAAACCGTGATATTAACATGGATCAAGCAGGTGATAAGTTAATTGATGTTATGGTTAGGGTTGCTAATGGGCAAATGACTGCAGCAGAAATACTAGGACATCAAGAATTTATTCTAACGCGATTATATGAGAGTGCTTAATTTGTGAAAATTAATTTTAGAAAATAGCTTAAAGCGCTAACTTAAACAGTTAGCGCTTTGTGTTTTAAAAGGAGTGTAAAGATAGACAAAAATGATAAGATTACCAAGTTAACGGAATCAATATTATGATTATTTAAATATATCATACAAACAAAATTAATTAACAGTTAAATACAGAAAGGATAAAAATGGAATACTTAAAAAAAGCCCACAAAACAGCTGAAACTAATACTCTCGACGCACAAAAAGTTGTTAACGAAATGCTTAATAATATTGAAAAAGAAGGGGAGCAACGTAGCCAGAGGCAGCACAAAGGGTGACCATTTCACCAGCAGCTGAAGATGAATC
>JAAZZI010000113.1 GCA_014239225.1 Gammaproteobacteria bacterium | reverse complement strand
ATGTTCTGTATTAAATAAATCAAATTTCTATTTTAAATGGGGGCTGAAATATAGATTTGCATGACTTGCATTTCGAAATTCTTGGCTGTTCTCTACAAAAATATCGCTTTCTTTGGTTTTATATCCACCATCTACTAGTAATTCGATATTATCTGCAAAAGAATGTATGAAACCTAATGTTAAGAAAGATCCCTCTTCGATAGCAAAATCAAATGGATCATCTGATCCCTTTCTATCAGAAGAAAATTCATCTATACCTGTAACAAAATTAACTGCCCTATCACCAGGAAGTCTTAAATTTTGTTCAGATATTCCAGATTTTAGAAATATTTCTGTATTGTTAATAAAATAACTGAAATTTATAGATAAAGATCGTTGCTCTAATTTATTATTAACTCGATAACCATCTGAGTGAATAAGATTGCCAAAGAGATTAAGTGAAATTTTTTCGTTACCATATTCAACTGCCGCATCTGTCTGGATTGAATCATACGAACCCGCTCTTTGCTCAATTAAATATTTCTTAGTTTTATAAGATGGTGTTTTGGTAATGATATTAATAGCGCCACCTACTGCGCCATCACCGTAGAGCACACCGCCTGCGCTTTTTATAATCTCTATTCTCTCAATATTCTCCATCGGTATAGCGCTAAAATTAATTGTCGATTGATCATTATCGTTTAGACGTTTGCCATCTAACAAAATCAATGTATTTTGAGTGCCTCTTGCTCCAAACCCTCGAATGTCAATATCACTTCTAACAGCATGATTACCAAATTGACTACTTTTCTGAATGCCTGGTTCCTGCGAAAGTAACTCGGGGAGTGTTTGTGCTGGACTTAATTTAATTTCTTCGGCGGTTATAACAGAAATATTTAATGGTAAATCCTCAATATTATTTTGATCTAATCTTGTGCCATTGACGATTAATCCTTCAAATCTTTTTATGTTCTCAGCAAAAGTATTGTAAGAAATAACATATACGAATATAAATAAAACAAAACAACTTCGAAGCGACATGTTTAAAACTTCCCCTATACACGGCCTGTGCAATGTTAAGTAAATATTTAATGCGGGTATAAGTGGAATCTGGTAGGTATCGAATCTACTGTCTATTGCTAGAATTTATAAGTAGATCCCATACTGCCGCCCGCAGAATGTTTTTTCTGAAATTTAAGGCCGGTCTCCGGGCTTACGAGTATGCTTTGCATAAATCATTCGTCTTCCCATACCGTCTTGCTTCATCTGGTACAGTGACATTTTGAATGATTTTTAACTCGTCTACCGTTGCGGGGGCAGCGTCAGGATTTGACTGACTTCCCGTTTAACACAACTGTCATATTTAAAAAAACAGTTGGCACCTAGTGCTTTCAATTAATGATAATACTGTTTATCCTATCTCTAATCAAATAAAGTACTTTCTCGGTCATTTAATATACAACAATAAAAACTAATTCAAAAAAACATAATAAATAATAAAAATCTTCAATATATTTTTTAGGGAGTTCTCCAGTCATGCTAGATATTTTGTCAAAAAAGCATATCGTAGCCAAAGAAGGCT
Source organism: Gammaproteobacteria bacterium (assembly GCA_014239225.1). Taxonomy (GTDB): domain Bacteria; phylum Pseudomonadota; class Gammaproteobacteria; order Eutrophobiales; family Eutrophobiaceae; genus UBA11869. The sequence continues at coordinate 1,350 of JAAZZI010000113.1, read as the reverse complement.
TTAATCGTTGGTTGATTGCCCCTGCTGCATTAGGCATTCATTTATGTATAGGTTCTGTTTACGCTTGGAGCCTATTTAATCCTGCACTAATAAAACGTCTTGGTGTTGTGACAAGTGCTGCTGATGACTGGACATTAAAAAGTGTCGTTTGGATTTTTACTGTTGCAATTGTATTTCTCGGATTATCTGCTGCCGTTGGGGGTAAATGGCTTGAAAAAGTTGGTCCTCGCATGGTTGGAACTGTGTCCGCTATTTGTTGGGGCGGTGGCTTTATGGTTGGTGGTGTAGGGATATTAACTGGGGAACTTTGGTTGCTGTACCTTGGTTACGGTGTGATTGGAGGTTGTGGGCTGGGGCTTGGCTATGTTTCGCCAGTTGGAACACTAATCAGATGGTTTCCTGATAGGCGTGGAATGGCAACGGGGATCGCTATTATGGGTTTTGGTGGTGGCGCTATGATAGCTAAATTTATGATCGAGCCATTCATTAAAATATATTACAAAGCTCCTGAATATCTTGGCACTGTTGATGCTGTTGAATTAATTACAGAGAGTGGTAGACGTCTTGTTGAAATTGCCGGGGAATTACGAGAAGTTGTTGTGGTTGGAGCTAATGATCTAGCTGGCATGTATGCCCCTGGGCCTGAAGGAGTCTACCTTGTTGGTACAGGTACAGTTGGTGTTGCTCAAGCTTTTTTTACGCTGGGTGCTATCTACTTTGTCATTATGTTGTGTGCCGCGTTTGGCTATCGTATCCCACGTGAAGGGTGGAAGCCCGCGGGATGGGAACCACCAGCTGAAGATAAACTGAAAAGTATGATTACTCAACATCATGTACATATCGATGAGGCCTTAAAAACTCGTCAATTTTATCAATTATGGGTCATTTTATGTTTTAACGTAACGGCGGGTATCGGTGTTTTAGGTGTAGCTAAAACAATGATGAGTGAGATTTTTGGTAGTACCCTTCCGCATATTGTGGATGCTGCCTTTGCGTCAACTTATGTCTTAATGATCAGCCTTTTTAATATGATCGGTCGTATCTTCTGGGCAAGCTCCTCTGACTATATTGGGCGTAGAAATACCTATTGGATATTTTTTACACTGGGGATTATTTTGTACTGCTCAATACCGTATACAGCACAACAAGTTAGTGTAAATCCTAGCGTTGTCTGGTTAGTTTATTTCTACGCAGCAACCATGCTGATATTCACTATGTATGGCGGCGGTTTTGCTACAATACCTGCATATCTCGCTGATATTTTTGGCACTAAGTATGTTGGCGGTATACATGGCCGACTATTAACCGCATGGGCAAGCGCTGGAGTTTTTGGACCCCTTGCCATAACAT
>JAAZZI010000112.1 GCA_014239225.1 Gammaproteobacteria bacterium | reverse complement strand
ATACTGGATGCAATCAAGTTAATTATAAAACAATATATTTTTTAGCAATGTTGAAAAAAAATGTTAATATCTCCATTGATAAAAATAATAAAAAGTATAATACGCGCCATAAAAATCCTAATAGATAAGCGCTACTCAGGTTAAGCGAAATCGTAGCTAAATGAAGAAATGGTGGGCCGTGGGCGATTCGAACGCCCGACCAATGGATTAAAAATCCACTGCTCTACCGGCTGAGCTAACGGCCCCTATTCTTAATTTACTAAATTAAATACTCACTCAAAAAATATGTTGTATGTAGAGTAACGGCGGCGATAATACCCAAGAATTGCTCTCGGGTAAAATATAAACTGCAAGTGTGCTATTTTCTCTTGATTTTGTTAACGTATCGCCATATTTTCAGCACTATTACCAATAATTAAATTATTTGGAGTTTTAAGATAAGTGCCAATTTACGAATACAAATGCAATACATGTGATCACCAATTCGAGATATTACAAAAAATAAATGACGTACCTGTAAAAACATGCCCTGAATGTAATTCACATAACCTACGTAAACTCGTCTCGGCAGCTGCCTTTAAACTAAAAGGCACGGGCTGGTATGAAACTGACTTTAAAACCAAAAAACCAAAGAAGGACAATAATACTGCTAAAAAAAATAAAAATGACCCAAAAAAAACACCGGAGGGTGCAGCAGGTAAATCAGAGACAAATTTAAAAGATTCTTCGAATAAGAATAAAGAAAAGATAAAAACACCCGCCAATAAATCTAGTTCTTGAGTAGAATACCCATCTAAATGGCCGCATTAAAAAAATACATCATTGCAGGACTTCTCGTTTGGCTGCCGTTTGCGGCCACTGTGGTTATCGTTAAGCTTTTAATTGATTTACTAGATAAGACCATACTGCTATTGCCGCCGGAATGGCACCCAGTGGCTTTGCTTGGATTTTCCATTCCTGGCTTTGGCATCATTTTAGCTTTATCAATACTGTTATTAACCGGAATGCTTGCGGCCAATCTCTTCGGTCGTCGTTTTGTTGAAATCTGGGAACGTATACTGAACAAAATTCCATTAGTCAGATCGATCTACAGTAGTATTAAACAAATCTCGAACACTATCTTTGACCCCAGCGGCAAATCTTTTCGCAAGGTGGTGATGCTTCAATACCCAAGAAAAGGTGTCTGGAGTATTGGTTTTTTAACCAACGATAATGTGGGGGATGAAATGAGTGCTGTTGATGACCGGTTAGTTGCCGTATTCATACCAACTACCCCGAATCCAACCTCGGGTTTTATTATTATGACGAGAAATGATGAGATAACCGAGCTGGATATAAGTGTCGAAGAGGGCTTCAAATTTATCATTTCTATGGGTGTTATTATCCCGGATGGCCCTACCCATACAGAATTAGAACGGAATAAAGTTGCGCAATCATTGGCCGACTCGTAAGATTTCGCCCTTTGTTCAAATTAGGTGGAAATAATTAGATGCGTACTCACTACTGCGGCGAATTAAATAGTGGTCATATCGGCCAAGAAATTGAACTATGTGGTTGGGTACATCGTCGTCGAGACCACGGTGGCGTTATTTTTCTCGACCTTCGTGACCGTGCTGGATTGGCGCAAATTGTATTTGACCCGGACCGTGCAGAATCTTTTGCAATCGCTGATTCTGTTAGAAATGAATTCGTTATAAAAATAACCGGTAAAGTACGCCATCGTCCTGAAGGAACAATTAATTCTGATTTAACAACGGGTGAAATTGAAATTCTGGGGCATGCCATAGAAATTCTGAATAAATCAAAAACACCGCCTATCCAAATAGATGATGAGAACGTTCATGATGATATAAAACTACGTTATCGTTATATAGATTTACGTCGTTCTCTAATGCAAAAAAATCTCCAGCTAAGATCAAAAATAGTCAAAGAATTACGAGCCTTTCTAGATAATAAAGGTTTTCTCGATATAGAAACTCCGATGTTAACTAAAGCAACTCCCGAAGGGGCTCGAGATTATTTGGTCCCTAGCCGTACTCAACCCGGAAATTTTTTCGCGCTCCCACAATCACCCCAATTATTTAAACAATTATTAATGATAGCTGGTATGGATCGCTATTATCAGATTGTGCGCTGTTTTCGTGATGAAGATTTACGTGCTGATCGACAACCTGAATTTACTCAACTTGATATAGAAACATCATTTTTAAATGAAGATGATATTACAAGTCTCACGGAAGAAATGATCGACTTATTATTTAAAAAAGTTTTAAATATTAAACTACCATCGCCCTTTCCGCGTATGAGTTATCAAGAAGCAATGAATCGGTATGGCAGTGATCGACCAGATATCAGAAATCCGCTTGAATTAATTAATGTAGCTGACTTAATGAAAACAGTGGATTTTAAAGTTTTCTCTGGCCCAGCAAACATGGAAGATGGCAGGGTTGCTGCATTAAATGTGCCTGGCGGAAGCTCGCTGACACGAAAAGAAATTGATGACTACACAACTTATGTTAGTCAGTTTGGTGCCAAAGGGCTTGCCTACATAAAAGTAAATGATATCGCATTGGGTCGTGAAGGATTACAGTCACCGATATTAAAATTTTTACCCGATGACGTAGTAAAAAATATTATTGAGAGAACGAAAACAATGAGCGGTGATTTAATATTCTTTGGTGCTGATAAGACAAAGATCGTTAATGATGCGTTAGGTTCTCTTCGTAGTAAGCTTGGCCATGATTTAAATTTACTAAAAGATAAATGGTCGCCAGTATGGATCATAGATTTTCCTATGTTCGAATATAATAATGAAGAAAAACGTTGGGAATCATTACATCATCCATTTACCTCGCCAAACACGGATGATATTGAATCTATTAAAAAAGATCCTGGGGGGGCCATATCTAGAGCTTATGACTTAGTCA
>JAAZZI010000111.1 GCA_014239225.1 Gammaproteobacteria bacterium | reverse complement strand
TTTATTTCAACTTTAAATCTAAAATCAATGCTCCTTTTTGCTTCATTCCTGGGACTTGCTTGTATTGGACAAACTCTTGTTGTGTTGCTTGGCGGCTTAGATTTATCAGTAAGCTTTGTAATTGGTGCGTCAAATATAGGTTTGATGTACTTAATTACACTTGGTTTGCCGCCATGGGTCTGCATAATCACAGTTTTATTTGTTGGTTTAGGTGTTGGACTTATAAACGGATTATTAAGTTTTCGGCTACAAGGGCAAGCACTTATAATAACGCTTGGTGTCGGATTCGTCATCACTGGTAGTGTTCAAGCCTTAACTACTATCGGCTCAGACTTTGGTGGAAGTGTTTTTGGTGTAGTACCAAAATGGTTAGCTAATATCGCAGCTACAAATGGAACTATTGTTGGTATCAGTATTCCTCCAATCGTAGTCATTTGGATTGCATTTTCAATCATTCTTATCATCGCCTTAAAAAATACAACTTGGGGAAGAAACCTGTATGCCCTTGGAGGAAATAGGACTGCCGCTGCACGTCTATCAATATCAGAGCGTTTTTACTGGGTAGGTGCTTTCGCTATTGGTGGATTTGTTTCCGCATTTACCGGAATTCTACTTTTAGGATGGAGTGGCGGTGGATTTGTCGGAGTTGGCGGTCCTTACCTGTTTCAAACAATAGCGGCAGTTGTGGTTGGTGGATCATCACTCCTCGGCGGAAAAGGAGGATATGGTTTTACAGTGATTGGGGTTCTTGTTTTACAAGTACTGTCCTCATTCCTTGTTGGAATTGGTTTGAGTTATGAAGGACAACAATTTGTATTCTGATTACTGATTCTTCCAATGGTTGCTTTATATGCAAGATCGCCACATATACGGACCCAAATTTAAATAAAGAAAAACACCTAAAGGAGAACACTATTTTGATAACAAAAATAAATTTAAAGGATACCAATATCAATGACTGAAGTTATCAACTGGATATTTATATTTCTAGGACTATACTGGGCTTTTTGTTTATTTTGGGGTGTTCGAGCTTCACGACAAATAACTACAACTGATGATTATTTTTTATCTAGCAGAAATGTCTCTCCTTGGGTTTTTGCACTTGCTGCGACTGCAATTTCTTTTGCTGGATGGACCTTTACAGGCTTTCCTGGTCTTGTGTTCAGGGATGGATTCCAGTTTGTAAATACATCTTTTTTTGCTGTAACTGTAGGACTTTCAAGTGTGATCTTGCTTAAACGCCAATGGATGTTAGGTAGACGTTTTGGCTATATCACATCAGGAGAAATGCTAACAGATTACTATAGAGGAAAAACTCTAACATTGCTTTCAGTTGGAATATCAATTTTATTTGGTGTTCCATTTGTATCAATTTTATATGGAGCATCAGGTTACCTAATTAGTGAGCTAACTGAAGGCCTCCTCGCCCGTGAAGTGGCTATGTGGATGTTAGCAGGTTTTGGTCTTTTATATTCGATCATGGGTGGCATGCAGGCAGTTGCAAAAATAGCAGTGGTGCAAAGCGTTCTGTTTGTACTTGGAGTAATAATATTGGGTATATTTGCGCTTAATCTCGTTGGTGATTTTGAGTTATTGAATAAAGGATTAGCAGATATCGCACAAAATATACCGAAGCATTCTGAAAGCACTAAAGGGCCCGGTGGTGGTGATTTTCCTGGTTATTTTGCAATTCCCGGTGTAATACAATTCACGGATGGTATTAGCGTAGAGACACCATTAGGTGGCACTTGGACGGCTATTATGATCTTAACCTTTATGTTATCTTTTATGGGTATTCAATCTTCACCATCATTTACGATGCTCGGTTTTGCAAGCAAATCTCCTAAAGGATTTGCAATCAATCAAATCTGGGGTTGTGCCGCTATTGTCGGAATTCTCACCCTTGTATTTTCTACATTTCAAGGTATTAGTGCTAATTTACTAGGTGCTAATATCTCTGTAAATGAAGCTGGTATTTTCATAAAACAGGTTTTGCCAGAAATATCTAAACTTCAGTATTCCGAATTGGTTATGCACTACATAAAGCTAATCGGAATAAGCGTCCCGTGGTTGGGTGGTTTTCTGACTGTTTGTGCTATTGCAGCTTTGCAAGTAACAGCTACTGCGTTTATGTCAACTACTGGGAATATTTTGTCTAGAGATGTTTATGTCCAATATTTTCATAAAAATTCAGATTTTACAGAACAAGTTAGGGTTGCGAGGTTATTTACTGGATTAGTTTTCCTATGTGGATTGTTGCTGGCTTCATTTTCTTTGAGTGCAACTGTTTTGCTTGGCAGTTTAGCAATTGCTTGTTCCTTTCAATTATGGCCTGCTTTACTCGGTGTAACATGGTTTCCATGGATTACTAGAAATGCGGCAACAACCGGTTTAATTGCTGGCCTTATAGCTGTTGTTTTAACCGAGCCGCTAGGTCAAAAACTAACAGCCGAATTACTTCCTTGGGGAGTTTGGCCCTGGAATATACATTCTGCTGTATGGGGAATGTTCTTTAATGTTTCTTTCTGTCTATTAATTTCATCAACTAATCAACAAGACGAAAATCGGAAACATAGGGAAACATTCCATGAATTTTTTCACGAATACAGCGTTTCCAATATAGTGGACCGCTGGTCAAAACCTGTGGCTGGAATACTTTTGGTAACTTGGATGTTCTTCGCTATTGGTCCAGGCTCTATATTTGGAAATTTTGTGTTTGGAGAACCAAATGCAGGGTATGCGGCATGGACCTTCGGGATGCCTTCTATTTGGGCATGGCAAATTATTTGGTGGTCTTTGGGTGTTGGAATGATTTGGTTTTTAGCCATAAAGGCGAGAATGTCAACTGAGCCAGAAAAAAATATTGAAAGAATCACTAAAGAGAGCTTATAAGTCAGTACAATTAATAAATTGGATTCAATAAAAGAGGATAG
>JAAZZI010000110.1:232-2960 GCA_014239225.1 Gammaproteobacteria bacterium | reverse complement strand
AGTTGTTCATCGATTAAGTCAACGGGTATTTTAAAACGATGTTCGAGTTGCCGTCCAAAACGTTCTGCTGCATCTGTCATTTTTTGTCGAGCACCTTCTAAAGTGAACGGATGACCCACAATAAATTTGTCGGGCTCCCATTCAACAATAAGACGATTAATCATTTCCCAATTAGGTTTTTTATTAATGACGGGTATTGTTTGTAATGCTGTTGCAGTAGAGGTAACAGTTTGACCAACAGCCACACCTATTCGTTTTTCACCATAATCAAAGCAAAGCAAAGTTTGGTTATTCACAGGTTTCTCATAGTGTATTTAGAAATACTTATCTAAAACTTTTGTTATTTATAAATTGCCATGTACGTAAAATATGTAAAATATCGATTTGATCCTCAATATTTTTTGGAAATGGCGCATAAGGAGCCGCTAATTCAACAATTTTTATTGCCGCACTATCTAAAAGTTTTTCTCCGGATGATTTTCGAAGTGTGATCTCATTAATGGTGCCATCTTTATTTAATGCAACGTCAAGTCTTAGACTTCCCGATAGATTAAGTCGCCTTGCTTCTTCAGGGTAGTTTAAATTTCCTACTCTTTCTACTTTTCTGCGCCACGTATCCATGTATGCGGCATATTCATATTCTTTCGTGCTCGCCGAAATAAATTTTCGTCTTGGGCGTTCAGTTTTTTCTATCATCTCACGCCTTACTTCATTATTCGAAGAAGCAATTTCGAAGCTATTTGTGAGTAGTTCATCAGAAGATGGAATAGTTGGCGGCGTTGTTGTTTTTTTTGGTATTTTTTTCTCAGTATCTGGATTATCAAACTTTTCATAGACAAGGTCCGGAACCTGTTTCTCAGAAACAAGATCCGTAATTTCATTTTCTATATTTTCTACCGCGATCGTCTCCATACTTTCTTTATTTATGTCTAAAACTTCTGGTATTTCAGTTTTACTAATTTCTATATCATGAGGTTGAAATAATTCTTCTTTTAGAGTTGGTTGGTCAATGATTTGTTGATTTGATTCCGAAAAGCTAGGTGCTATTGATGTCGCCGGCTCAATGACTTCTTCAATTTCTCCCCCACCCTGGAGATTCTTTTGCGCTAATATATTACTTTCTTCAGGAGCTTTTGTTTCCTGCTTGACTAAAACAATTTCCATTGTGTTTGAGCGCGTAGTTGGACGGTCTTCTTTAGCGAAGTTAATGCCAAAAACGATAAGGGCATGAATTAATAAGGCAATGCTCAGCGTTAAACCAAGTCGGTCATCCGGGGTTGGCCTAAGTTGCGCTACTGACATTACATATACTCTTGCTTTCTTTCTTCTATGGCATCCATTAATTGTTCAGCAATACTAATATTAAATAAGCTATCTAAATCACGTATACAGGTAGGACTGGTTACATTAATTTCTGTTAAATAATTTCCTATTATATCTATACCAACAAAGATCAAGCCCATACTACTTAATTTAGAACCAACTTGATCGCATATCCATTTATCACGATCAGTTAATTCAATTCCTTTCCCGATTGCCCCCTGGGCGAGATTTCCTTTTAAATTAGTATTTGTTGGTACTCTCGCTAAGGCATAAGGCACTGGTTTTCCATCAATTAGCAAGATGCGTTTATCACCAGCTGTAATTTCCGGTAGGAATTTTTGTGCCATGATAAATCCAGTACCATTTTTTGTTATTGATCGTAATTTTGACTCAGCATTATCATTTACTTCAGTTATACGAAAAATACCTTTACCCCCCATGCTGTCTAGAGGCTTGATAATGACATCTTTATGCTCTGTTACGAAATCAAGCAAGACTTGGGTATTTCTACTTATTCTTGTTGGCGGTATACAATCTGGGAAATAAGTGATGAAAAATTTTTCATTCACACTTCTAAGTGCGGTTGGGTTATTTACAACAAGCACGCCCAGTCGTTGCGCATGCTCAAGTATGTAAGTCGAGTAGATATACTCAAGATCAAAAGGCGGATCTTTTCTCATTAAAATAATATCGAGAGTAGATAAATTATCTACATGAGCGTCTGACAATGTGTACCATTTGCTCAGGTCATCAGCCACCTTCAGATATTGCATACGCGCTACAGGAATATCATTATCCATATAAAGATCATCGAGCTCCATGTACTGTATATTCCATCCACGTTTTTGTGCAGCTAGCAACATCGCAAAAGAACTATCTTTCTTTATATTGATCTTGCTAATTGGATCCATAATGATCCCTAATTTCATAAAATACCTTTATTTTTCATATATAACCTAGCTATAAACAGCTTTCTCATTAATTCCTAAAGTGTATTATTATAAAACTGTATCTCTTTTAATGACATGGTTTTAAATAACTAAAATATATTGTGAAAAAAATAAAAATTGCGACTCGAAAAAGTCCCCTTGCTATATGGCAGGCCAAATATGTTAAAGAAGAGTTAATAAAAGCCCACGTTGATATTGAAATTGAATTAGTCAGTATGCAAACAGAGGGCGATCGTTTTCTTGAATCTCCTTTGTTCAATGTTGGCGGTAAAGGTCTTTTTATAAAAGAGCTCGAAGCGGCTTTATCGTCTAATGATGCTGATATTGCTGTGCATTCGATGAAAGATGTTGTCGTCGATTTACCGGAGAATCTCGTATTGCCGGTTATTATGAAGCGCGAGGATAGTCGAGATGTGTTGATATCTAATCATTATAATGAAATCAATACAATCCCC
>JAAZZI010000110.1:0-222 GCA_014239225.1 Gammaproteobacteria bacterium | reverse complement strand
TGGGTACGTCTAGCCTACGCCGGCAGTCACAATTTAGGAGGCTTTGCCCAAATGCTGTCTTGAAAGATTTACGTGGTAATGTTGAGACGAGAATACGTAAGCTGGATGATGGTGAGTATGATGCAATTTTACTTGCAGCAGCAGGCATTATTCGGCTTGGGTTGAGTAACCGTATAACGCAATTAGTACCCCATGGCCATTTGCTTCCTGCCGTTGGTCAAG
>JAAZZI010000010.1 GCA_014239225.1 Gammaproteobacteria bacterium | reverse complement strand
TGAAAGTCCAAAAAGTCCAAGTCAAAAATATAGGACAACTGGTAAGTTTGTTAAGAGAAGAGTTAAAGATTAAGTAAAAAAAGCTCTAGTATTGTAGAAAAGGGTCTTTTTTTATATCAAAACACCCTTTCACTCTAAATATTCGATTTAAGCTACTTTTATAATTTTAATAATAACTTTCCTGTATTAGTTAATAAAGTGCTCTATATTTGTAAATTTGGGGTTCATTATGTAACTCATTGTTTTTTATAGATATTCTATTAAATTTCATGTTTTTTGTACGTATTATGTTCGTATAATTTATATTATGTTAAATAATACTAATTCTTTTCAATTTCAACATACTTAAACCCTATATTAAGAAATATGGATAATATATTTCTTAGTCCCACCCTACTAGTTCTAATATTGTCTTTTTTTTAACTTGGTCCCAATGTTTCTAATATGTCTATAAATAAAAGAAGTTATCAGCTTTTAGGTTTGCTTGTTATCGTGTGGGGATCTTCCTTTCTTCTTATTGATCGTGCGCTTTTATTTTTCTCACCTGAGCAAGTTGTGACTTATCGACTTACTATTGGTGCACTGACTATGCTTGTAATTTCGATTGTATTTAGTAGAAAGCTTTTTCTTCCCTTACGCTCCTGGTTTCATTTTTCTATTTATGCAGTAATTGGTAATATATTGCCCTATTTGCTTATCTCAATAGGTCAAACTACCATTACATCAGGAATGGCTGGCCTACTTATGGCCTTTATGCCACTTGTTACATTAGTATTAGCTCATTTCTTTCTTCCAAATGATAAACTGAATATTTATAAAGTTTTTGGATTTGTCATTGGAATTTCTGGTGTGCTTGTTATTCTTGGTCCATCTATAAATAATAACTCCAATGCTACATTTGGGATATTTTTAGTTCTTGGGGCTGCTTGTGCATATTCTATTAATACAATTATTGCTGCGCGTTTAACTTCTTATGATCCTATTATTTCTAGTACTTGTGTCTTAATCTTGGCTTCTGTTTTGTCATTTATGATTTGGCCTGAAACATTAATGCTTAATTTTAGTGATATTCCTCTGTTAAGTGGATCTGCTATTATTTTATTAGGGGTATTGCCAACAGGTATTGCAGCATATATTTATTTCATAATAATTAATGCAGCTGGTGCAACCTTTCTTTCAAATATCAACTATTTAATTCCAGTTGTTGCTTTTTTTCTTGGGGCAATTCTCCTTGGAGAGGAAATCCTTGTGCAAAATATAATAGCATTAATTTTTATCATTTCTGGCATTTTTATTTCACGCAAAAAATCAAAACAATAAAAAAAATTTACAATTAATTTTAATAGAAAAAAAATCTTCTAAAAAATTAAATAATTCAATTAAAGGATTAAAAATTGGATTGCCCAAGCAATATTTCGATGAAAACCTAGATAATAATGTTGCTGAGGTAATTGAAAATGGCCTCAAAGAATTAGAAAAACTTGGAGCTAAATGCGTTGATGTTGAATTACCACATACAGAATTATCAATTCCCGCATATTATGTCGTCGCTCCAGCCGAATGTTCATCTAATCTATCTCGTTACGATGGCGTTCGTTTTGGTCATCGTTGTAAAGAACCAAAAGATCTTTCAGACTTATATTGTCGCAGTCGCCAAGAAGGATTCGGAAAAGAAGTAAAAAGACGAATAATGACAGGAACTTATGTTCTTTCAGCAGGTTACTATGATGCCTATTACATAAAAGCACAAAAAATAAGACAAATAATAAGTAATGACTTTCAAAATGTATTTAAGAACGTAGATATTATAGCTGGACCAACAACAACTGGAGTTGCTTTTAAATTAAATGAAAAATTAAATGATCCAATTAGTATGTACCTTTCAGATCTTTATACTGTATCAGTAAACCTTGCTGGACTACCCGCTATTTCTGTCCCTTCTGGCTTTATTAATAAATTGCCTGTTGGAATGCAATTAATTGGTAATTATTTTCAAGAATCCCTTCTAATGAATGTTGCGCATCAATATCAAAAAGTAACAGATTGGCATCAAAAAATACCTCAAGCATATGAATAAATCGATGGAATGGGAAACTGTAATAGGGCTTGAAATACATGCCCAGCTAGCGACAAAAAGTAAAATTTTTTCTGGAGCATCAACAATCTATGGGGCTAAACCTAATACACAGGCTTGTGCAGTGGATTTAGGATTGCCTGGTGTTCTACCAGTTATTAATGAGCAAGCAATATTAATGGCAATTAAGTTTGGCTTGGCTATTGGTGCTGAAATTCCAGAAAGATCTGTATTTGCAAGAAAGAATTATTTTTATCCTGATCTCCCAAAAGGTTATCAGATTAGTCAGTTTGAATTACCAATCGTTAGTAATGGGTTTATTGAGATAGTAATCGAAAATAAGAAAAAAAAATTAATTAAGATTACAAGGGCTCATTTGGAGGAGGATGCAGGTAAATCAAACCATGATCAATTCAATGGTTGTACGGGAATCGATTTTAATCGAGCTGGAAATCCTTTGTTAGAAATTGTTTCAGAACCTGATATGAATGATGCCAAAGAAGCAATTAGCTATTTAAAAAAGATTCATTCTCTTGTTCGTTATTTAGAAATCTGTGATGGAAATATGCAGGAGGGCTCGTTTCGTTGTGATGCAAATGTTTCCGTGAAACCGACACAACAGAAAGAATTGGGTACTCGTGCTGAGATAAAGAATCTTAACTCTTTTAAATTTATCGAAGCAGCAATTAATCATGAAGTCGAACGTCAAATTAATTTGATCGAATCTGGAGAAATAGTTACACAGGAAACACGTCTTTATGACGCTAAAAAAAATGAAACGCGTTCAATGCGGAGTAAAGAAGAAGCTAATGATTACAGATACTTTCCTGACCCAGATTTACTTCCGGTTTTAATTACAGAAGAAACAAAAAAAATAGTTAGAGAATTAATACCTGAATTACCTGATGCCAAACGCATGCGCTATCAAAATGAACTAGGATTATCAGAATATGATAGTGATAATTTAACAGCCAATCCAGATATTGCTAATTATTTTGAAACAACAATAAAGGTCGCAAATGGTAATGCAAAAATGTGTGCAAACTGGATTATGGGAGATTTATTAGCTTCTTTAAATAAAGAAAATATGAATATAAAAAATAGCCCAGTAACAGCAAAAATGCTAGGGGACATGATCAATCTCATCAAAGATAAAACAATTTCAGGGAAAATAGCAAAAATAGTCTTTGAAGCAATGTGGAACAAGGAGGGTGTGGCTATTTCAATAATAGAAAGTAAAGATCTTAAACAAGTTACTGATTTGAATGAAATTGAAAACCTTATTGATGGAATTATCGCAGAAAATACACTACAAGTTAAACAATATAAGAATTGTCCTGCTGATAAAAAACAAAAATTTATTAGTTTTTTTATCGGTCAAATTATGAAAAAATCAAAAGGAAAAGCTAATCCAATACAGGTAAGTGAATTGCTTAAAGAGAGACTAAATAGCTAACTGCTAAATTTTATTACTATTATTTAGTTGTCTCATTATCTAGTATTTGTGACCTATCTACCAATTCAACAATTGCCATTGCTGCTTTATCGCCAGCTCTAAAACCACATTTTAATATACGCAAATAACCTCCGGGACGTTCTTTATAACGTGGACCTAACTCATTAAATAATTTTGTAACAATATTTCTGTCGCGAAGACGAGAAAATGCGAGACGTCTTTTTGCGACATTGTCAATTTTTGCCATTGTAATTAATGGTTCAGCAATCCGGCGTAATTCTTTTGCTTTTGGTAAGGTAGTTTTAATCATTTCATGTTCTATTAGAGATACAGCCATATTCCTAAACATAGCTTTACGATGAGAACTGTTACGATTTAATTTTCTACCACTTTCACGATGACGCATTACTTTTCTCTCTTCAAATTATATGGGATACACTTTCTTGATTATTAAATCCAGTTGGCGGCCAATTATCTAAATGCATTCCTAAAGATAAGCCACGTGAAGCTAGTATATCTTTTATTTCAGTTAATGATTTTTTACCTAAATTAGGGGTTTTTAGAAGTTCGACTTCAGTACGCTGAATCAAATCACCAATATAATAAATGCTTTCTGCTTTCAAACAGTTTGCTGAACGTACAGTTAACTCGAGATCATCAACTGGTCGTAATAAAATTGGATCTACTTCGGGCTCACTGTTTTTGCTTGCTTCAATAGCTTCTTCCGCTTCAAGATCAACAAAAATAACTAACTGGGAACGTAATATTGTTGCTGCCTCACGAATAGCATCATTTGGATCAATTGTCCCGTCTGTTTCTAATTCTAGAATTAATTTATCTAAGTCAGTGCGTTGCTCAACTCGCGCATTACCAACATCATATGAAACACGACTAACTGGACTAAACGAAGCGTCTAATTTTATTTTTCCAATAGTTTGTTCAGCATCGTTTTTCCCGCCAACAATAACAGGCTTGTAACCACGACCACGAACGACCTTCATAACCATACTTAATTGTCCTGCTTTTGTTAAATTAGCAATTGGGTGATCGGGATTTGCAATTTCTACATCATGATCAACAGTAATATCTCTTGCGCATACTTCTCCTGGACCGCTTTTCTTTAGAGTTAGTGTTGCCTCATCCTTTGAATGCATAATAATGGCAAGACCCTTAAGATTGAGAATAATATCAATAACATCTTCTTGAACACCTTCCATTGTTGTGTACTCGTGCAATACTTCAGGCTCAATAATCTCAAGCTCAGTGACAGCACAACCTGGCATTGATGATAATAAAACTCGACGTAATGCATTACCAAGTGTGTGCCCAAAACCTCTTTCTAATGGTTCAATAATAATTTTTGCAGAAGTACTATTTATTTCCTCTACTTGGCATTTACGCGGTTTTAACAATTCTTTAATTATCGTTGACATGCGTGATGATCCTCCACACGTTAATTACTTAGAATACAGTTCAACAACTAACTGTTCATTAATTTCAGAAGGAAGTTCACTTCTCTCTGGAATAGATTTAAAAACGCCTTCCATACTCTTGGCGGTAACTTCAACCCAATCGGGGAATCCATATTGTTCTGCAACATTTAAGGCATCCTGAATTCTTAATTGCTTCTTACTTTTTTCTCTAACAGTAACCTTGTCGCTCGGTCTTACTTGAAAAGAAGCTATATTCACGCTTTTATCATTAACTAAAATCGTTTTATGACTTATTAATTGACGTGCTTCATTACGAGTGCAGCCAAAGCCCATGCGATATACAACATTATCCAATCGACATTCTAAAATCTGAAGTAAATTCTCGCCAGTTGATCCTTTCTGGCGGGCCGCTTCTTTATAATATCTGCGAAATTGTTTTTCTAGAACACCATAAATACGACGTAATTTTTGTTTTTCTCTTAATTGTAAAGCATAGTCCGACATCCTCCCTGGACGTGTACTCCCCATTCCAGGCGTCTTATCAATCTGACATTTAGATTCGATTGGTCTAGAACGACTTTTTAAAAATAAATCTGTTCCTTCACGCCGACTAAGTTTACATTTTGGTCCCAGATAACGTGCCATAATTAAACTCCTGAATTAAACTCGACGCCTTTTAGGCGGACGACATCCATTATGCGGAATCGGAGTTACATCAGTAATGTTGGTGATTTTAAATCCGACTGTGTTAAGTGCCCGAACTGCTGATTCACGACCGGGCCCAGGGCCTTTTATAAAAACTTCTAAGTTCTCCAGACCAAATTCTTTTGCAGCTTCCCCTGCTTTTTGGGAGGCAATTTGAGCAGCGAATGGTGTGCTTTTACGTGAACCGCGGAATCCGCTTCCACCTGAAGTAGCCCATGAAAGCGTATTACCTTCACGATCAGTAATTGTGATAATAGTATTATTAAATGAAGCATGTATATGAGCAATGCCATCAAGAACATTTCTCTTTATACGTTTACGACTCTTTGTTGCTGTTTTTGCCATAATTATATTAAAACCTATTTATTTTTTGATCATTCTTTTTGGGCCTTTACGAGTACGTGCGTTTGTACTAGTACGTTGCCCTCGAACTGGTAATCCTCGACGATGGCGAATTCCGCGATTTGTGCCAAGATCCATTAAACGTTTAATATTCATCGACACTTCTCTACGCAAATCACCTTCAAGATTAAATTTACCCACCTCGGTACGTATGTTATCTAAATCAGATTCTGACAACTGATTTACTTTGATTGAATACTTCAAGCCTAGCGCGTTACAAATACTCTGAGCTCGAGTAAGCCCAATACCATATATATATGTCAAAGCAATATTTAGATGCTTATTATCTGGAATGTTAACTCCTGCAATACGTGCCATTACTTTACAATCTCCATTGGTTTTTTTAATTTAGCCTTGACGTTGTTTATGACGAGGATCGGAGCAAATTACACGTACAACCCGGTTGCGTCGAATTATCTTGCAGTTACGACAAATCCTTTTCACTGATGCTCTAACTTTCATATATTTCTCCATACAGATCGTTAAATTAACGTCTGCCATGCCCCTTTAGATTAGCCTTTTTCATAAGTCCTTCATATTGATGAGACATCAAATGCGCTTGTATTTGTGACATAAAATCCATTACGACCACGACAATAATTAATAGCGATGTCCCGCCAAAATAAAATGGCACATTGAATTTAACTATTAGAAATTCAGGTAATAAACAAACAGAAGTTATATAAACAGCGCCTGCGAGAGTTAATTTTGTTAACACTTTATCAAGATAATTTGCTGTTTGCTCCCCAGGTCGCATGCCAGGAATAAAAGCTCCTGATTTTTTTAAATTGTCTGCAGTCTCACTCGGATCAAATACCATGGCCGTATAAAAGAAACAGAAGAAAATAATTCCTGCTGCATAACACAAAACATAAATTGGTTGGCCTGGTGATAATGTAGTTGCAAAATCCTGCAACCAACCCATGCCCTCACTTTGACTAAACCAACCGGCAATTGTAGCGGGAAATAATATCAAACTTGAGGCAAATATCGGCGGGATTACTCCAGCCATATTTAACTTTAATGGTAAATGACTTGCCTGCCCACCATACATTTTTCTACCAACTTGCCGTTTTGCATAGTTAACAGTTATTCTTCTTTGTCCTCGCTCTACAAAAACAACAAACCCGGTCACTGCAATTGCTAATGCAAATAATCCAAACACTGCTAACAAATGCATTTCACCTGTTCTCGATAGCTCCAATGTTCCGCCAATAGCAGAGGGCAAACCTGCCACAATACCAGCAAAGATTATCATTGAAATACCATTTCCAACCCCCCGCTCTGTTATTTGCTCGCCCAACCACATTAAAAACATCGTACCTGTTACCAACGTGGTAATTGCAACTACTCTAAATCCAATACCTGGATCCATAACAACTGCCTGCCCTATTGCCTGTTGCCCCTCCAATGCAATTGCAACACCAAAAGCTTGAAACGTCGCTAATATTACTGTGCCGTACCGAGTATATTGCGTAATTTTTCTACGCCCCGTTTCGCCTTCTTTTTTAAGCTGCTTTAATTTTGGATCAACAACTGACAATAATTGCATAATAATTGATGCGGATATGTAAGGCATAATACCAAGCGCTACCACTGAAAAACGACTCAGCGCTCCACCCGAAAACATATTAAACATATCCAATATCGTTCCTCGCTGCTGATTAAATAATTCAGCCAATGCAACAGGATTAATCCCTGGAACTGGGATATGCGTTGCAACCCTATAAACAAATAAAGCAACCAAAACAAAGAAAAGTCGTTGTCGTAGTTCTTTTAATTGCCCAAGACCGGCAAGTCCTCCGGGAATTGCTGAATTAGATCTTGCCATTTATTCTTCTACCTTCCCGCCAGCAGCTTCAATTGCGTTTTTTGCGCCTTTCGTAACCATAAGACCTTTTACTGTTACAGGTTTCTCTAATTTTCCTGATAAGATAATCTTCGCACGCAATATATTTTTATTAATCAAATGTGCTGATTTAAGCGATTGAAGATCGATAACATCAACATCTAAGTTAGCTAGTTCGTGTAAACGTATTTCGGTCGTAACGCGACTTATACGAGAACTAAATCCAACTTTTGGTAAACGTCTTTGTAACGGCATTTGTCCGCCTTCAAAACCAACCTTATGATACCCTCCAGCGCGAGACTTTTGACCTTTATGCCCACGACCGCTAGTCTTGCCAATAGTTGAGCCAATTCCGCGGCCGGCACGTTTTGCGTTTGAAGTTGAGCTGGGGTGAGGCTTAAGTGTATTTAAACGCATCAGTTTATGCCTCCTCCTCAACAGCTAGTAAATAATATGCTTTGTCAATCATGCCTCGTATCTCTGGTGTGTCGTCAACAATGACGCTATGTCCTATGCGGCGCAGACCAAGCCCGCCGACACAAGATCTATGTTGTTTCGTTCGTCGATTAACGCTTTTAACTAGCGTGACTTTTATCTTACTAACAGATTTTTTCTTTTTCTTGGCCATAATTAACTAATTACTTCTTTTATAGATTTGCCACGTTTTGCAGCTATATACTCAGGCGAAGACATTAATTCAAGTCCTTTAATAGTCGCTCGAATTACATTAATTTGATTTGTTGAGCCAATCGACTTTGCTAAAACATTATTTATACCTACTACCTCAAAAACTGCCCGCATTGGACCGCCCGCAATGATTCCAGTACCTTCTGAGGCTGGCTGCATATAGACTTTGGCCGCACCATATTCTGCGGTAATTGCGTATTGGAGTGTTCCCTCATTAACTGATACAGAGACCATGCTACGGCGCGCATCTTCCATTGCCTTTTGTATGGCAAGAGGTACTTCGCGAGATTTACCTCGCCCTATGCCAACTCGTCCATTACCATCACCAACAACAGTTAATGCTGCAAAACCAAATTGACGACCTCCTTTAACTACTTTGGCAACCCTATTAACTGCCACAAGCTTCTCTTGAAGATCTTCGTTACCCGTTATTGAATTTTCTAATTTCATAAATTCATCTCTTAAAATTGCATGCCATTTTCACGCGCAGCTTTTGCAAGTGCTTGAATGCGGCCGTGAAACTTAAAACCTGAACGATCAAAAGCAACTTTTGTTACACCGGCTTTTTTAGCGCGTTTAGCCAGAATTCCTCCAACAATTGTCGCAGCTTCAACATTTCCACTGTATTTAATTTGACTCTTAATTTCTTTATCCAAACTCGAGGCACTAACAATCACCTGTGAACTATTTGACGAGATGACTTGTGCATAAACATGTCGTGATGTTTTATGAACACACAAACGATCTGTGCTGAGTCTTTTAATTCTAGCTCGTGTCTTCTTTGCGCGTCGTAATCTATCTGTTTTTTTACTCATATCAACTAGCTCTTCTTTGCCTCTTTACGAATAATCCGCTCATCAGAATAACGAACTCCTTTACCTTTATATGGTTCGGGTGGGCGGTATGAACGAATATCTGCAGCGACTTGACCTACTTGTTGTTTATCACTGCCCTTAATTAAAATTTCAGTTTGACTAGGTGTTTCAATTGTAATTCCTTCGGGTATTTTAAAAACAACCGGATGTGAAAATCCCAAAGTTAAATTTAATGTTTTACCCGACACTGCAGCACGATAACCAACGCCAATAATTTCAAGTTTACGTTCAAAACCTTCGCTTACGCCTGTTACTATATTTTGGATAAGCGCGCGTGTTGTTCCTGAAAGTGCTTTAGCAAACTTACTATCGTTCTTGGTAGATGTTTTCAATGCATTGTCCATTTGCTCAAGCTTAATTAAAGGATGGATAGTATGTGATAACTCTCCTTTACTTCCTTTAATCGTTACTAAATTTCCAACTAGGTTAACATCGACACCAGTAGGTATATTTATTGGGTTACTTGCTATTCTCGACATAAATTCAGTCCTTTTTTATGATACATAGCACAACACTTCGCCACCAATACCGTGCTCTCGTGCTGATTTATCTGTCATTACACCCTTTGCTGTAGAAATAATTGCTATACCAAGACCGCCCATCACTTTAGGTAATTCATTAGTCGACTTATAGGACCGAAGACTAGGACGACTAATTCGTTTTAACGATTCTATAACCGGCTTGCCTTCAAAGTATTTCAACTCAATAATTAATATTGCTCTATTATCGTGTTCTTCAACTCTGTAATCTTTGATATAGCCTTCTTGTTTAAGTATATTTGCGATCGCAACTTTCAATTTTGATGAAGGCATATTTACATCGCGTTTATAACGCTGTAGTGAATTGCGAATTCGCGTTAACATATCTGAAATTGGGTCTGACATACTCATTATTTATAATTCTCTCTCAATTTTTCACCAACTTGCTTTAACTAATCCAGGTATATCACCGCGCATTGCGGCTTCACGTAATTTATTTCGCCCTAATCCAAATTTTCTATAATATCCATGAGCCCGGCCTGTTATATTACAACGGTTACGTATACGTATTGGGCTAGCATCTCTTGGCATTTTATTTAATTTCTCACGAGCCTCTCTACGCTCATCTTCACTTAATGAAGTATTCTTAATTACTGCTTTTAGTTCAGCTCTTTTTGCAGAAAATTTACTAACTAAACGAATTCTTTTTATTTCGCGATTAACCATACAAGACTTTGCCATATCAAATAAACCTCAAGACTTTATTGGTAATTTAAACGATGTTAATAATGCCCGTGCTTCTTCATTTGTACGTGCAGAAGTTGTAATTGTTATATCCATTCCCCGAAGAGAGTCTATCTTATCAAAATCAATTTCAGGAAAAATGATTTGCTCTTTAATTCCCATACTATAATTACCACGCCCATCAAATGATTTTGCATTTAAACCACGGAAATCTCTAATACGAGGTATGGCTATAGAAATTAAGCGTTCAAGAAATTCGTACATGCGCTGACGTCTTAATGTAACCTTGCATCCAATCGGCCATCCTTCGCGAACTTTAAAATTTGCAACAGATTTTCTAGCTTTAGTGACAATAGGTTTTTGTCCCGCGATCTTAGTCATATCATCTAACGCATTTTCGATAATTTTTTTGTCAGCAACAGCCTCTCCTAAACCCATATTTAGAGTGACTTTAGTAATTTTTGGTACTTGCATGCACGATTTATAACCAAATTGATCAGTTAATTCTTTAATCACGTTATTCTTATAATGTTCATGTAGCGTAGTCATAAGTAAAATTCCTACACATCCACAACTTCATTATTTGACTTGAAGTAACGAACTTTTTGACCATCTTCTAAATATCGATAGCCTATCCTGTCATTTTTATTCGTCACTGGATTCCATATCGCCACATTAGATTGGTGAATTGGTGATTCTTTCTCGACTATGCCGCCAG
This sequence comes from Gammaproteobacteria bacterium, assembly GCA_014239225.1. Taxonomy (GTDB): domain Bacteria; phylum Pseudomonadota; class Gammaproteobacteria; order Eutrophobiales; family Eutrophobiaceae; genus UBA11869. The sequence continues at coordinate 3,616 of JAAZZI010000010.1, read as the reverse complement.
GAGCCCCTTGAGCTGGATTACCCTTGGTGTGCCGTTTTATCATATTAACGTTCTCAATAATTACCTTGTTAATGTCATCTATAACCGATAAAACAACACCTCGTTTACCTTTATCCCGACCAGCTATCACAATAACTTCATCGCCTTTTTTTACTCGACTCATTTTTAGAGCACCTCCGGCGCTAAAGAAACAATTTTCATAAACTTAAGTCCGCGTAATTCTCGTGTAACAGGGCCAAAAATACGGGTTCCGATTGGTTGCAGCTGTGCATTTAATAATACCGCCGCATTACCATCAAAACGTATCAAAGAACCATCTCCTCTACGAACACCTTTACGAGTACGCACTACGACTGCGCTATATACTTCTCCTTTTTTTACTTTTCCACGAGGAATCGCTTCCTTAATGCTCACCTTAATAACATCACCTACATTTGCATATCGACGTTTTGAACCACCTAAAACCTTTATACACATCAAACGACGAGCCCCGCTATTATCCGCTGCATCAAGCATTGTTTGCATCTGTATCATTAGCGCTCTATATCTCCCTATCTCTATACAGTTTGTGTCTTACTAACAACTTTCTGTAAGCGCCATGATTTGTTCTTAGATAACGGACGTGATGATTCTATAATCACAACATCACCTTCATTGCATTCATTAATTTCGTCATGAGCCATTACTTTTGTTGAGCGTCGTATATATTTTCCATAAAGAGAATGCTTTACAGTTCTTTCAATACGTACAGAAATAGTTTTATCCATTTTTGAACTAATAACTGTGCCTGTTACTGTCTTGCTTTTTAATACTTCTGTACTCATGATTTTTCCTTATCCGAGGAAATCTTTTTTTCATTAAGGACTGTGTTAATTCTCGCAATATTTCGTCGAGTTTTTTTTATTTCACTAGGCTTATCTAATTGCCCGGTTCCCTTCCTCATGCGTAAATTAAATTGAGAACGCAACTCTTCTAGCAATAAAGTTTGTAATTCTTCATTTGTTTTATCTCTTAGTTCTAATGTTTTCATTACAATAATGTCCTCGCAACAAAAGTCGTCTTAATTGGCAATTTTGCTGCTGCTAACTGAAAAGCTTCGCGCGCTAATTCCTCTGGGACTCCTTCCATTTCATAAAGCATTTTGCCAGGCTGAATTTGAGCGACCCAATATTCAACACTTCCTTTCCCTTTACCTTGACGAACTTCTAAAGGTTTTTTTGTAATCGGCTTATCAGGAAAAATTCTAATCCAAACTTTTGCACCACGTTTTACTTTTCGTGTAAGCGCTCGTCGAGCAGCCTCAATTTGGCGAGCTGTAATACGTCCTCTTCCAACCGCCTTTAGACCATACTCTCCAAAACTCACCTTATTGCCAATCGTTGCTAAACCGCGATTGCGTGATTTATTTTGTTTCCTAAATTTTGTTCTTTTTGGTTGTAACACATCTAATTCCTGTTATTTACTTTGTCGTAACCTCGTTTTGATTTTGTTCTTCTGTATTTTTTTCATGACCAAGGATTTCACCTTTAAAGAGCCATACTTTTACCCCAATGATGCCGTATGTTGTGCTTGCTTCAGTGTTTGCATAATCAATATCAGCACGTAATGTATGCAGAGGTACTCGGCCTTCTCTATACCATTCTGTACGTGCTATTTCTGCTCCATTTAATCTGCCGCTTACAGTAATCTTGATACCTTGAGCCCCTAATCGCATTGTATTTGTAACGGCACGCTTCATAGCTCTTCGAAACATTATGCGTCTCTCAATTTGTTGAGCCACACTCTCCGCCACAAGAAATGCATCTAATTCAGGTTTACGAATTTCTTCGACGCTAACATGTGTAGGCACACCCATCATATTCGAAATTTCTAAACGAAGACGCTCAATATCCTCGCCCTTTTTACCTATTACAATTCCAGGTCGAGCTGTGTAAATAATAACTCGGGCATTACCTGCTGGTCTTTCAATTTGAATACGGCTGACAGACGCATTAGCTAACTTCTTGCGCAGATACTCACGAACCTTGATATCCGTATTAAGATAATCAGCATAGTTTTTACTGTCTGCATACCAAGTCGATGTCCAATCTTTAATAATACCCAGACGCATTCCTATTGGATGTACTTTTTGACCCATAAGACTTATTGTTCTCCGTTTTCAGAAACTTTCACAATTAAATGACTAGTTCTTTTTATAATTCTATCGGCTCTTCCTCTAGCACGTGGACGTAACCGCTTCATTGTTGGGCCTTGATTTACTTCCACTGACGTTATTTTAAGCTCATCAATATCAGCGCCATCATTATTTTCAGCATTTGCTATTGCTGATTCGAGTACTTTTTTAATAATCTTTGCTCCTTTTTTATTACTAAATGAAAGCAAAGTAACTGCGCTATCTGCTGACATACCGCGTATTTGATCTGCTATCAAACGCATTTTTTGCGGTGACAAATGTGTAAACTTTAATGTTGCTGATGTTGTCATTTTTTATATTTCTAATATTTATGTTTTTCTATCTGCAATATGGCCACGAAATGTACGAGTAAGTACAAATTCGCCTAATTTATGCCCCACCATATTTTCAGAAACATAAATAGGTATATGATCACGACCATTGTGCACAGCAATTGTGAGGCCAACCATTTCAGGCATCACCATTGAACGACGCGACCAAGTTTTAATTGGGCGTTTATCATTGGTTTCTTTTGCGACTTCTATCTTTTTTAGAAGATGATAATCAATGAACGGTCCTTTTTTAATTGAACGTGCCACTATTTCTCTCTCTGTAATTTTCTTTTACGAACGATTAGATTATCAGTTCGTTTATTCTTTCTTGTTTTATAACCTTTTGTTGGTGTCCCCCATGGACTTACTGGATGACGTCCTCCGGAAGTACGTCCTTCTCCTCCTCCGTGTGGATGATCAACTGGATTCATCGCAACACCACGAACAGTTGGGCGTATACCGCGCCAACGTTTTGCTCCTGCTTTACCTAATGAACGTAATTGATGTTCAGTATTACTAACTTCGCCAATTGTGGCCCGACATTCGGATAGTACTTTACGCATTTCACCAGAACGTAATCTGACTGTCGCATGGCGGCCTTCTTTAGCAACTAACTGAGCCGATGTACCCGCGCTCCGCGCAATCTGAGCACCTTTGCCTGGCTTCAACTCAATACAATGGATAGCTGTACCTAAAGGCATATCTTTCATTTGCATGCAATTGCCAACCTGAACCGCAGCCTCTGCGCCAGACATTACCTCGTCACCAGGCTTAATACCATTTGGCGCAATTATGTAACGTCTTTCACCATCGACATATAATAATAACGCTATATGTGCCGTCCTATTTGGGTCATATTCAATGTGTTCAATTTTAGCTAATAACCCGTCTTTATCGCGCTTGAAATCAATTAAACGATAACGTTGTTTAGACCCTCCGCCACGATGTCGCACTGTTATCCGACCGTTATTATTTCGCCCTGCATATTTATTCTGTTTTTCCAATAAAGGTTCGTAAGGCTTGCCTTTATAGAGTTCCGGACTAACCACTTTAATCATTGAGCGACGGCCAGCTGATGTTGGTTTTGGATTAATTAATACCATTCTTTCAA
>JAAZZI010000109.1 GCA_014239225.1 Gammaproteobacteria bacterium | reverse complement strand
AAGCTTTATCGAAAGCTTTTTTAACTTTGTCTTCTTGGTTTGGACTTGCCCACTCTAAAAAGAACGCAATCCTAACTTCTTTAGCAGCAGCATTTACAACTGATAAAGATAAGTTAAGAGCTAATACAGCCCCAAGAATAATACTAATTATTTTTTTCATTTTTTTTCTCTGTTTGGATAATTAATTATCAATATTAAAATTTAATTTAAGAAAGAATTAACAAATAATTCATTTTCTCCTCCCTAAATATTCTTCAATGTAAAAAAAGTATCATATTTTAAACACCTCCTCTTTTTATAAATTACTACAGATAACAGTGACTTCATTTATCAGTAATGAATTACTGATAAAATTGCTTCTAACAGAAACGATCAACGTATACTAATTCCCCCACCTTGTCAAGTCTTTAAGCCTTTTTTTAAGAACTATTGAATCCCGTTATGAATGGCAGTAGACAAACAGTTTCATGCATTTAACAATAGGATTTAATTTAACTCATTAATACAGGGCACTAAGCCCCCACCCGACTTACCAAAATAGTGCAAACAATTCGACTATAGATGGCTATACATGCTCACACTACATTTTTCTTTAGCGTATTTAACTTTACTCTTTTATCATTGATAATTGTTACCCTCTGCATATGTCGAGAATTTGGCAAGTAGTCATTAACCGCATAATGCTGAGTTATACGATTATCCCAAATAGCTACAGAGTTATTTTGCCAGTGAAATCTAACTTGAAATTCAGGCCTAGCCAAAAGTTGAAACAAGAATTTTAGTATGTGGTCACTTGCCCCTTGACTTACATTTAGGATATTACGAGTGAAAGATTGGTTTACGTTTAGATATTTCTTACCTGAAATTGGATGTGTCTCAATTACTTTGTGAACTGCAGAGCCGACTTTTTTTAACGCACTATTAACAGAATTAATTCCCCCTTCTTTATAAAAGTCATTCCGAAATGTCCCCATATCGTGAATTGCTTCTAACCCCTCTAAATCCTCTTTCCAGCCATCTGTGAGGCTATCATAGACAGCGCTCATACTTGCCCAAAGCGTATCACCTCCAATTTTAGGCACGCTTAACCCATGAAGAATACTGGCAAAAGGAGGATTAGATTTAAAAGTGAGGTCTTTATGCCAATCGTTTGTATCAGGCCTACTGCTTTCGTCATTTTTTAATAGAACTATACTTTGAAATCCTTCAACATGAGGATATACAGGGTGGCCGGGATCTATATCACCAAATCTTTTTGCTAATTCGAGATGAGATTCAGGTGTAAGATCTTGTTCCCTAAAAAATATTACTTGATACTTAATCAATGCATTGTATATTTTTTCAACAGTATCACTTTTTAAATCCTTGTTTAGAGAAATTCCTGAAATACTTGCCCCAATCACAGGGGTAATTGCTTCAACTTTGAACATTTTTGGCCATATTGACTGGTTGTTTTATAGTCACAAACTTATACAATAATTTGCACGATTCTGCAAGAATGTAAGGATTATACATTGACTTGTATGCGACTAAGAAATTTAGTGGCGGTGGGAATTCATAAAAAATTATAATGAATTATTTTACACGAAATAAACAATATTTAGTGATTGCAGGATGCCTTCTATTATCATTTGTCATGGGATCTATTCATGCCTTTTCCATTTTATTAGAGCCGATAGAAACTAAATTTTATGTCTCTAGGACTTTTTCCAGTTTTACTTATAGTCTTTCATTAATATCTATTACAGCAGCAGTTTATTTTGGAAGTTATATTTATAAGAGATTTAGTCCCACAAGAATAGTTCTGATCGTAATGACATTATCAACTCTTGGTACACTCATATCAGCTTTCTCAGATTCAATATATTTTGTTTGGATTGGTTATGGTCTCTTTTTTGGATTTGCAAATGGTTTAGGTTATGGATACACACTTCAATATTCAGCAATAGCTTTACCAGAGTCAAAAGCATTGATGATGGGACTAGTGACTGCAAGCTATGGATTAGGCGCTACTATTGCCCCGATCTTTTATCGCAATACAAATATGATAGGTGGGTTTGTAAATACTATGACGAGCCTTACGATAATATTTTTCATAATCACTTTTATCGTTTTTTTCCTATTTAGATTTTCCAACTTAGAATTTGATCTAGAAAAAGGATTAACGCTTCAAATAAAAAACTGTAACCCAATAAGCAAATACTTACTTTGGGGAATTTATGGATGCTCTATATCTGCAGGGCTAATGTGCTTCGGCCATGCTGCCGGGATAGCAAAATCATTTTATATTTCAAATGAATATATTTATATCATACCAATTACAATGGGTTTTCTTAACATGGCTGGAGGAGTATTATTTAGCTCATTAATTAAATTTTTCAACTACAAAAATATAATATTGTTTCTTTCTATGTTGACAACATTTTCACTGTTAATATTATTACTTATACCTTCTAAAATTTCTGTATTCTTAGGTTTGCCTTTGATAAGTATCTCGTATGGTGGAATAATAGCAATATTCCCATCAATGATAAATAAATTGGTTGGTAATTTAGCAGGTATTAAAATTTATGGTTTTGTTTTTACAGCATGGGGTTTCTTTGGATTACTAATGCCATTGTTAGCAGGTAAGACTTTTGATATATCTAACAGTTATTCTTTCATTATATTAATTGCAACAATATTAAGTATATTCCCTATATTAATTATTTATTTAAAATATAAAAAATTATTAATTTGAAGAAAGAAGTAACTAATATATTTGACATATACTATTCAAAAATCTAATGTTTACTCATTTTGGTATTACTGGGATTGCGTGTCTGGATCGTCCGGACTTGAAACTGCGTACTAGGGGTGACGGGCCGGTGTTGTCTCACTGAGCTACACACCCTTAATTTGTCAGCTCTGTCTGAAGATGTTATTTAGGGGAATACAAAGGTTTTCAGGAGAAAACCTTTATCAAAAATGCTAGGAAAGATGGCGGGGTCGACCGGACTTGAACCGGCGGCCTCCTGCGT
>JAAZZI010000108.1 GCA_014239225.1 Gammaproteobacteria bacterium | reverse complement strand
TGAGTAAAACTCAAAGCCCGGGTGGTGGAATTGGTAGACACAAGGGACTTAAAATCCCTCGACTTAACGGTCGTGCCGGTTCGATTCCGGCCCCGGGCACCATTTTGCAAGTTTTGTAATTATTCTGAAGAATAACAAATGCTATCAACAACTAATCATTCTCGAGAAAGGGCGGGTTTTAAGTATATATATCCTGTGATTTCACGTCGTTCCGGGGGGCTCTCTATAGGTATTAATCTTAATACAAATAATGCATGCAATTGGCGTTGTATTTATTGCCAGGTACCTAATTTAACACGGGGAAGTGCCCCGCCAGTTAATCTTGAGAAATTCAGGGATGAATTACATAAATTCATGAGTAATGTTTTAAGTGGCGATTTCTACGAAATTGAGAAAATACCAGAAAAATTAAGGAAGATTCAGGATATTGCTATTTCTGGTAACGGCGAACCAACGACAGCCGATGAATTTGGGCAAATTATTAAGATAATTGAGGGTGTTTTAGCTGATATAGGCTTACTTAATGAAATTAAATGCGTGTTAATTACAAATGGTAGTCTCGTTAATCGTGATTACGTTAAAGAAGGTTTAGAGCGCTTAGGAGCGATTAATGGCGAGGTCTGGTTTAAGATTGATAGCGCAACCCCGGAGGGTATTGAGGAAATCAATCAAGTAAGTGGTACAGAATTATCTGCCATTAATAGACTTAATATTTCAGCAAATTACTGCTCCACATATATTCAAACCTGTGTTTTTAGTTTTGATGGGGAATTACCAAGTAATGAAGAAAAAACGGCCTATGTAAATTTATTAAAAGAGGTAAAAACTAGGCATATACCTATTAAAGGGGTGCTTCTCTACGGCGTTGAACGACCTTCATTATTGCCAGAAGCTGCTAATAAAATTAAGAAATTACCGGAAAATTGGCTGATAGATTTTGCGGAAGAAATTAAGCAAACTGGTTTTTTTGTCAAAATTTCAGCGTAATTGGAATAACCACTCATTTCATTTCAATAATGAAACTTGGTCTTAAATTAACTGAAAATGCGCGCTCTGAACAAGAGCGCGGCTTTTCAGAATTAAAAACTAGTTTTTATGTGTCGTTGTTACTTTTATATCAGGAAATGAGTGTATTTAACTTGTTTGCACCCATAGCAAATAAACAACCGCCCACAATTGACAGGACAACCAAAACCAATGGGTTGGATGCGTCCATATTCATGAATGCTCCGCCTTGATTTGTCATCAACGTCAAACCAGCAGTCGCAGCATAAGTATAAACAGCAGTAGTTGCACTAGTGAACATTGGTAATGATGTGCCCCAGACTAACGCAAAAACTGTAAGGCCAACGCATACCGGAGCTGTCATACCTCCTAGTTGACCGCCTAACTCACCCATTAGAATAAAAGCTATTCCAGCTAATACTGCGCCATAGACTCCTGATTGTACTGTAGTTTTTATGCAGTTATTGTTGGCTAAAAAAGCTGCCCAAGCAATAAATCCAATCCAAACTGAGTAGTAATCAGGAACCAACACAAATACATATGTTGCAATGGCGCCCACAACGGCGACGCTTACAGATAGTGACATATGTGCTGACATAATTTCACACCCCCAAAATATTATTATTTATACTACATATTGTAGTGTCTGGCTTTATAGACCACAAAATGTGCAATGTCCAGTTTTTTCGTAGTATAGAGTTTGAAATCAAAGACATCACTTATTTTTGTAATAGTTTGATAATTTTCCTTAAAAAAACACGAATTAGTGATTAGGTGGTGTATTATTATTCGTTTAATTAATTACTTAGATTGTTAAATTAAAGTCTATTATCGTAAAAAATAAATAATTAACTATACAAAAAATGGTAACACGTACCAAAAAAAAAGTAGGGACCGAGTCTTCAGTAAGCTTGTCAGCGGGCAAAGATGATGCCGTGTTGTCAGTAAATAATTTCCCACTCTTTGATATTAAATATTTGGAACATGAATCTTTGCGAGGATTTATTAAACACCCCAAAACTTTTTTTCTCAAGAGTCGATATATGTCGCTTTTCAGTAAAGAACAACCAGAAAACTCTAACCCAAAGCAATATATGGCATTCTCATTTAGCTCTAAAGTTTATCGAACGCCAGGTACTATTATTGAAGTTACTCTAAGAACTGTTAATGAATCACATGGAATTCTTGGTAAAGTAGTAGCCTCAATACAGAGTAATGCTGGTTATGAGGTGGGTATGCTCTTGATGAATGCACGAGATTACACAAAACTTCGTTACATAGAACAAATTTGCTATATTGATGATGAGTTAATTGATTCTTTACTGTAAAAAATTAATAAAAACAGTATATTATATTAATAACCTCATATTATTATTTGATTAAACTATATGCGCTAATATGCGCATAATATATATTATGTTAAATAGAGTAAATGAAGCTCCATGTTGGTAATCAATACCATCCTCCTTAATTTATCTAAGAGCTACACCCCAATCGTGTAATTAAGTCTGAGTTTTCTCTGCCTACGTTCCTGGAACTAAAGGCATTAATCTTAATCTGTATACTGAGCATAATAGCCAATAAGTTTTTCAACGTACGGATCCCCCTCTAAATGAAGAGTTAAAACATACAGCAAGTTCTCGACATACGATTCCTGATCGTAGGCCTTCCATTTTTGAGGATGAGGGAAAAGGTATTCATCAAATAAGTTATCACGTCTATCATTGAGTTCATCAAGTCTTTCTTGAAGTTCAGCTAACACAACATCTAAATTCCCTGATTTTCCAGAGCTGACTTCTTTAACAGTATCGAGAGATTTTTGTTTAAGTTTTTCATACTCCTGTACAAGATTATCCGCATCTACATTAAAAATCGTAAATTCATCGCCCAATCCCACCAGGATATCCTCTTTTTCTAACTGAAGTTCGGCTTCTTCTTTATTATTTTCAATCCACGAAGACCCACTTATTCCCAATAAAACTGCTAAAAATTCAATTCCGCCTCTTGCTAATATATTTTTCATTATTTAATAAT
>JAAZZI010000107.1 GCA_014239225.1 Gammaproteobacteria bacterium | reverse complement strand
ATATATTATGCGTGGTAATCGTGATTTCCATATCAATAAAGATTTCGCTGACTCTACGGGATGTAAAATAATAAATGACCCCACTGAAATATGCTTGGATAATGAAAAAGTACTACTGATGCACGGAGACACCCTTTGTACGGATGACGTGAAATATCAAAACTGGCGAAAATTTATAACAAATCCATTAATCAAATGGATTTACTCAATAATGACGCTAGCCTTACGTCAACGTATTGCCTATGGAGTGAGGGGTTACGCAGCACAGGCAGTTAAAAATAAATCTCCAGAAATAACCGATGTTTCTCAAAACTCAGTAGTAAATATAATGCGTAATCATAACGCTGCAACTTTAATCCATGGCCATACCCACAGAAAAGCGATGCATAAATTAGAAATTGATGGGGTACCTGCTAAAAGAATTGTTCTGGGTGACTGGTATGAACTAGATTCAGTATTAATTTATGATGAGACTGGTTTTAGATTCGAACGTGTCGCAAATTACATAAACAATAATTGACTAATTTATCCCTGATAAAATAATTATTCCTACTATAAAAATCCATATAATTAGTGTTCTTATAACCAAGAATTTAAACTGATTAAGCCAATAAGATTTTTCCTTATTAGGAACATCAAGTTCAGGCGAGTATTGTAATGCTGCAATACCAATATCCGTTAGCAGCAAGTAATTAGTTTCAATCGAAAAAATATCAGATTTCTTCAATACTGAAATTACTCCTACTAGATTTCCGGCTAAAGCAAGCCCAATAGCAAATACTCTTGTTGATGGCCATTCAAGGATATTTAATAAAATTGATGTACTTTCAGAAAAACCACTAGAAACATTACTTAACTCATCGTGTAATTTATCAACTAATCGATACAATAAAACACCTACCACACCAAGCACAAAATACCAAAATATTGCCGCTAAAATTTGTTTATGGGCTCCAACAAAAAAAGACTTCATGATTGCGACTTCGACATCATCTGAATTATTTGTGATTTCTTTATTGATCAATTGTTGAGCTAAAATTGAAGCATCTGCCTCCTCTTTCTCAACTGAGATTATATATTTATCGAATTGGCTCAACAATTTCTTGGGGCTAATGCAATAAATCAAAATAAATATAACTAGAATAGCTTCTGCAAACGATGACCAATAATTCAGTACGCAAATTATCAGGGAAAGACTCAGTATCGGTATTGCTAACAAACCCAGCAAACCAAAATTTCCATCCCAGTATTTATGATTCATAAAACGTCTATCTGATAGATGGTATAAAGATATAAACCAATTGAATTTACGAAAACGTTCTAAATCTATAGAAATAAGATCTATAGCTAATGATATGAGTACAAAAACTAATGTCATAGTGTTAACAAAGATAGGTAAAAATTCATGTCAAAAAATGGGCCCGGATCTGTTTTTCTGCCCGGCGCTATATCACTATGACCAACAATACGATCTTTTTTAATTTTTTGCCATCGCTGACATACTAATTCAGTAATTTTAGCTAAAGTAATATATTGGGCGTCGCAATAAATTTCATCGTCACAACCTTCAAGTTCGACACCAATTGAATAATCATTGCAACAATTACGGCCATTAAAAGATGACTCCCCTGCATGCCAGGCACGCATATTAAAAGGAACATATTGGGTAACATTACCTAGACGATCGATAAGTAGATGAGCGGAAACATGTAACTTTTGTATTTCCATAAAATACGGATGTGCATTTGGGTCTAATTTATTAGTAAAAAACTTATCGATGAATTCACCGCCATATTGTTTGGGGGGCAAACTAATCCCATGTATGACTAATAAATCGATATCTGTGTTTAAAGGCCTCTGGTCGCAATTGGGCGACAAAATAACGCGGGCGCCATTTAGCCAAGTACCATCTTTGTTAATCTGATAATTCATCTTATTTTGTATTAAGTTTTAGCGCCATATTTCTCTCGAAAATCATAAAGTACTAATTGGTTATACCTTAGAATTTTAATGCAATCGACAATCTTTCTAAATAACTATTAAACTATTATGCTCGCAAAAAAAAATAAGGCTCACTAAAAGTAAAAATGGCAGCGCTACAAGAAGAATTGACGATACTAAGAGATCTGATTTGGGGAGAGTATTTATTAATACCAATACTAGCTTTCGTTGGTGTTTATCTCACCATCGGCCTCTTCGCCATGCCCTGGCGAAAGATTCCATTAGCAATATGCGTTTTGTGGCGGGGTCGGCAGGAAAAAATAAAACAAAAAGGTGATATCAGCCCCTTTCAGGCATTGATGACAGAGCTCTCAGCAACCGTTGGCACAGGAAATATTGTCGGCGTTGCAACCGCAATATATTTTGGTGGGCCTGGCGCTATATTCTGGATGTGGATTATTGCCTTATTTGGTATGGCGACAAAATATGCTGAGGCTGTTCTCGCTGTAACTTATAGAGAAACAGATAAAAATGGTAACTACGTTGGGGGACCAATGTATTACATAAGAAATGGATTAGGGGAAAATTGGCGATGGATGGCAGGGTTATTTTCATTTTTTGCTATGTTTGCTGCATTTGGTATTGGGAATATGGTTCAATCAAACTCAGTAGCTGATGAAATGTACTCTACATTTGAAATTCCATTTTGGGTTACTGGTTTTGTAATGTCGATATGTGTTTCACTTGTAATTATTGGCGGTGTAAAACGTATCGCAAAGGTTGCATCAAAACTCATCCCTTTTATGGCGATCGCATACGTAATCGCAGCATCAGTAATTGTTATAATGAATTATGAAAAAATTCCGGGGGTAATAATTCTCATAATTGAAAGTGCATTTAACGGTACTGCTGCTAGTGGCGGATTTCTTGGGGCTAGTGTCTGGATGGCAATTCAGATGGGATTTGCTAGAGGAATATTTTCAAATGAAGCGGGTTTGGGAAGTGCGCCGATAGCCCACGCTGCTGCAAAAACCAATAATCCAGTAAATCAAGGTATGATTGCAATGTTAGGCGTCTTTATAGATACGATAATCATTTGTAGTCTGA
>JAAZZI010000106.1 GCA_014239225.1 Gammaproteobacteria bacterium | reverse complement strand
TGGTTCTGGTGCACAAGTATTAGGTCCAATTACTGTTGGAAGATGTGCAAAGATTGGAGCTAATGCAGTAGTTACAAAAGATGTCCCTGAAAAAGCAGTTATGGTTGGTATCCCTGCAAAAAATGTTGGTTTAGTCAAAACTGATAAAAAAGTTGATTCTGTTTGTCCTTATTGCGGTGTTGGTTGCTTGCTCTCATTTAATATAAAAAATAATCACATTCAATATGTAGATGGTAGAGATGGCCCTGCGAATAAAAGTCGATTATGCGTCAAAGGACGCTATGGATTTGATTATATCCATCACCCTGATCGTTTAAAAAAACCAATGATTAGGCGAGAAAATTGTAAAAAAACACCCGAATTAATTGCACCTGAAAATATGCATAAGTTTTTTCGTGAGGTGACTTGGGATGAAGCGTTAAATTTTGCAGCTGAAGGTTTTAACCAAATTAAAAACAATAAAAGCTCGCAATCTCTTGCGGGTTTTGGTTGTGCTAAAGGAAGTAATGAAGAAGCTTATTTAGTACAGAAATTAGTTAGAACAGGTTTTGGAACAAATAACGTCGATCACTGTACAAGATTATGTCATGCCTCTTCTGTTGCTGCCCTACTGGAGACCATTGGTTCGGGGGCAGTATCAAATCAAGTCTCAGACGGTTCGTATGCTGATGTTATTATTGTTATTGGCGCAAGACCGCACGAAAACCATCCAGTAGCTGCAACATTTTTAAAAAATGCATCGGAACGCGGTAGCAAGCTTATTATCATTGAGCCCTATAACTCTGATATTTCCCTGCACTCAAGTCATTTCTTACAATTACGACCCGGCACAGATGTGCTTTTACTAAATGCCATGATGCACGTTATCATCAACGAAAACTTACACAATAAAAAATTCATTGATGAACATACCAGTGGCTTTGAAAAAATTATTGAAACAATTAAAAATTACCCGCCTGAAAAAGTATCTCCGATTTGCGGGATTGAAGTGAATGTAATTAAGGAAGTCGCGCGACTTTATGCAACATCAGAATCATCAATTATATTTTGGGGTATGGGCATATCCCAGCATATCCATGGTACTGATAATGCACGCTGTTTAATTTCGCTTGCGCTGATGACCGGACAAATTGGCCGAGAAAGCACAGGGCTACATCCCTTACGAGGACAAAATAATGTTCAGGGTGCGTCTGATGTGGGTTTAATTCCTATGGTCTACCCCGACTACCAACCTGTCACTGATTCTGCAATTAGAAATAAATTCGAAAAACTTTGGGGTCAAAAACTAGACCCAAATAATGGAAAAACAATTGTGGAAATTATGCACGCGATTTACAACAAAGATATTAATGGGCTTTATATCATGGGTGAGAATCCAGCAATGTCTGATCCTAATCTGAATCACGCTAGAAATGCACTCTCAAAACTTGATCATATGGTTGTTCAGGATATCTTCTTTACAGAAACATGTGGTTATGCCGATGTCATATTACCTGCTTCTGCATTTCCTGAAAAAGATGGCACGTTTACAAATACTGATCGACGCGTTCAATTAGGAAGACAAGCTATTGAGCCGCCTGGTGAGGCAAAACAAGATTTATGGATCATTCAAGAAATTGCTAATCGTATGGGTCTTAATTGGAATTATGAGGCTACAAAAGATGTGTTTAATGAGATAAGAGTTGCAACACCAAGTATGGCTGGAATTACCTGGGAAAGACTAGAAAAGGTTGACTCACTCACCTACCCATTAACCAATGTCGGCGACCCTGGTGAACCCATTATTTTTAAAGATGGTATATTTCCAACTCAAGACGGAAAGGGAAGTTTTATTGCTGTAGATTACACGGAACCTGCTGAACTTCCCAATAATGATTTCCCATTCGTATTCATCACAGGAAGACAACTCGAACACTGGCACACAGGAACTATGACTCGTCATTCACGGGTACTTGATGCTATCGAACCAGGACCATGCATATTAATTAATCCTGAAGACCTTAAATCATTTTCTCTTAAATCTGGAGATATGCTTGTCATTGAGTCTCGAAGAGGAAAAATTGCGGCGACAACACGCGCGGATGAAGGCATGCAAAAAGGTGTTGTCATGATGCCATTTTCATTTAATGAAGCAGCGGCTAATCTACTTACAAACGAAGCATTAGATCCTATTGGAAAAATTCCAGAATTTAAATACTGCGCTGTAAAATTACGAAAAGGTCAACGCCCAGGCGATTTAATTAATAATAAAAAAAATAAGGGAAATAGAGTATCAGATATTAAATATCTATACGGGTCTTAGTTTTATATTTAAGAATCTTGATTTTTTACATCAACCAGTCTTAAAGTCTCCATAACCAAAGGTTCTGCCGATTCATTACTTTTATCAGGAATGATCGTTGTAATTTGGTAGAGCTTACCTGGAATTTCATCAGAAAATATAATTTCATAGTACTTATCTGCAAATATTTCAAAATCACGTCGGTGCGGGTCTTCCACATAAGGAGTGAAGAATACCTTTTCTCCTTTATATTCTTTTCCATTGTAGCTGAAAGTCGTGGCTTCGACTTTTGCAGTTTCTCTTAGTGCAACTTTTATTTGTTTTAGAAAATACCGATATCGATTTGATTTTCCGCCTGTCATTCGCGCCATCTCATAAACATCACCATTCATATAAATACCAAGCACTGGGTTACCCCTTATATGTGTAGTATTGCCTTCTGGTATCGTTTGTTTTCTCTCGGCTGTAAAAAAATCTAATAGTGTATTTTTAGTACCATCATTATTTAATTCTAGAATTTTTAAATAAACTGAATCACTAAAACCTTCTTCATATGTCCCTGATTTAACAAACTCATAGTATAGGCTCGTTGGCTGAGTAATATTACCAAGGTGATTATCTAGCCATAACATATTCTCAGCAGATGCAAATTCAAAATCTTCCGGAATTTCATCAACTTCGCCATAACGACCAATACTCTTACTTAATTCTTCTTCGGTTAATGCTTTTCCGCCCTTTATTACATTCGATTTTTCTGGTGCCTCTTCAACACCCTCTTCTGCAATAATATCAACTGAGTATGTTAATAATAAGCTCGCAATAAATAAAAAATTCATTAAAAGTTTCATAT
>JAAZZI010000105.1 GCA_014239225.1 Gammaproteobacteria bacterium | reverse complement strand
CAAATGTATATATATTCGGATATGGAATGGATTATTGTGAATATCATAGAAATGCAATTACGAGAGAATTAAAAACAAGTAACCCTATAATAATGCCAATAATGATTGGCGGTTTAATACTGGCCGGGCAATTAATTCCAAAATTAAATTTTCCTCTACAAATAGATTATATCCATGCTACTCGCTATAACGGCAATACTCGTGGCGGCAAATTGGTGTTGTGACATCATGGACAATATGGGTGATGCATCTGTAATAAAACGCGTGAAAGGTGAAGTTCTCGAGCTTTGTAGGAACAGACCCTTATATGAATTTAACCAAGATTTATAAAATTTAATTTTTACGATTATTACTTGTGAGATTGTATTTTTTTCAATCTCTAATTAAGAATCTAAGATCATAATAAGTGGGCTGAAATATGCGATGTCCTTTCTGTAGTTATCTTGATACGAAAGTTATTGATTCACGTGAGGTTGGCGAAGGAGATCAGATTCGCCGGCGCCGTGAATGTATAGGTTGTAAGGGAAGATTTACCACTTACGAATCGATTGAACTTAATCTTCCTCGTATCATAAAGTCTGATAGTCGACGTGAATCCTTTGACGAAGAAAAACTTAGAGCTGGAATTTTACGTGCTGTTGAGAAATGTCCCGTTGAAATGGAGCGAGTAGAAACTGCTATCTCTAATATAAAAAATAATCTTCGCGCTATAGGGGAAAGAGAAGTAAAGTCGATCAGGATTGGTAATTGGGTTATGGAAGAATTAAAAGAACTTGATAAAGTTGCTTACGTTAGATTTGCTTCTGTTTATAGAAGTTTTGAGGATGTTAGATCTTTTCTAGAGGAAATAGAGCGTCTAGAACACGAATTACCACCTGAGTTGAAAAGAAATCAGCTGGATCTTCTTCAATCTGATGGTGATGAGAATTGATGTGGACAGTAAAAGATTATCAATTTATGTCACATGCGATTCGGTTGGCAAAATATGGAAAATATACTTGTAATCCTAACCCACTTGTTGGTTGCGTCATAACAAGAAATGATAGTGTAATTGCCGAAGGTTGGCATAAGACGGCAGGAGAGCCACATGCAGAAATTAATGCACTTAATGCATGTGATAGCGCAATTAATGCAACCATGTACGTTACTCTTGAGCCTTGCTCTTATCAAGGTAGAACACCTCCATGTATTGATGCATTGATCAATGCAAAAATAAAAAAGGTATTCATTTCTATGGTTGATCCAAATCCTAAAGTTTCAGGACTTGGCATTGAGCAACTTAAAAAATCAGGTATAGAAATTAAACAAGGATTGTTAGAGATGGAAGCAAAGAAATTGAATATTGGTTTTATTAAACGAATGAAAACAGGTCTTCCATATATTCGTTGTAAAATGGCTCAATCATTAGATGGAGCTACTGCATTGGCTAATGGAAATAGTCGGTGGATTACTTCTGTTGACGCAAGAAGAGATGCGCATAATTTACGTGCTGTTAGTAGCGCAATCTTAACTAGCGCAGAGACTATTATTAGAGATAATCCGTTATTAAATCCACGAGATTTGGGGTGTGATTTTAAAGAGCCAATAAGAGTAATTGTAGATAGGAATTTTAGAGTTCCGGAAAATGCAAAAATATTTGATCTTGATGGTAGAACTATTATTTATACTCAGATAGTAAACGATACAAAAAAAAAGAAACTTAGAGATCGTGATATTGATATTATCTGTTTAACTAAATCAGATACTTGGTTAAATGATATTTTCAGAAACTTAGCGACTGAATATGAGGTAAACGAGGTTCTAGTAGAATCTGGACCAAAATTATCCGGGGCTATGATTGATGAAGGATTGGTTGATGAGTTAGTTATATATATGGCGCCAAAATTATTTGGTAACGAGTCATTACCATTATTTAATTTAAAAAAAATAGATGAAATTAATTATGCAAGGGAATATGAATTTTCTGACATTAGAAAAGTTGGAAAAGACCTTAGATTAACAATGGTAATAAAAAAATAATATTTATGTTTACAGGAATTATTCAGGCAATAGGCAATATTAGTAAGATTGATTCGAATGGTCCTGATAGTTGCATTGTCTTTAAGGCAGGAAGAATGAAATTAGATGATGTGAAAATCGGCGATAGTATATCTGTTAATGGGGTCTGTTTGTCAATTACTGAAAAGACAAAAGATTCATTTAGTTCCGACTTATCGAGTGAAACCCTCAGCCTAACAACATTTATAGAAATGAGAGCTAATTCTAAAGTAAATCTTGAAAAAGCAATGATTTTTTCTTCAAGGGTTAATGGCCATTTGATTGTTGGGCATGTTGATGGTGTTGGTGTTATAAAGGAAATGAAAAACGATGGCCGTTCAATTCTTATACTAATTGAGTTCCCTGAAGAATTAGATAAATACATTTCCAAAAAGGGATCAATTGCGGTTGATGGTGTTAGTCTTACTATCAATGGAACCAAGGAAAGTACTTTCAGTATTAATATTATTCCTTATACATTATCAGGATCGATAATTTCAGAATATAATATTGGAACTAAAGTTAATATTGAGGTTGATTTGATAGCACGCTATCTAGAAAAATTAGTAATAAAATAAATAATATATCGGAATTTTTTATTATGTCACTTAATACTACCCAGGAACTTATTAAAGAAATTCAAGATGGTCGTATGATCATTTTAATGGATGATGAAGATCGTGAAAATGAAGGTGATTTAGTAATTGCTGCGTCTTATGTTAGCTCTGAAGATATAAATTTTATGGCACGCTATGGCCGTGGACTAATCTGTTTAACACTGACAGATAAGCATTGTAAAAAATTAAACCTTCCCTTAATGACCAATCATTCTAATACTAGTTTTACAACTAATTTTACAGTTTCAATTGAAGCAGCAGAAGGTGTGACGACAGGTATTTCAGCGGCTGACCGCGCACTTACTATTAAAAAAGCTGTTGCACCAGATGCAAAAGCAACGGATTTAGTTCAGCCAGGACATGTTTTTCCTTTGATGGCACAATCGGGAGGAGTTTTATCTAGAGCCGGACATACCGAAGCCGGTTGCGATTTATCAAGATTAGCGGGATTACAACCATCAGCAGTAATAGTAGAGATTTTAAACGAAGATGGTTCAATGGCGAGACGAGATGATTTAGAAAAATTTTCAGAAAAACACGGTTTAAAGATTGGAACGATATCAGATCTAATTAGTTATAGAAAAGAAAATGAGAAGACAGTTGAACATATAACAGAATGTAATTTACCCACTGAGTATGGTGATTTTACTCTTCATGCT
>JAAZZI010000104.1 GCA_014239225.1 Gammaproteobacteria bacterium | reverse complement strand
ACCCAAATGCTACATATATGCTACCTTTTCAGTACAACCATCTTTGCAAAATGTACCAAATCTGCTTCATATATGCTTCATCTAGTTCGTATCGATTTTGTTGTTCTCCAAGTTTTGTATTGATTTAGCTGATCACTTTCTAAACAACCTTTGATGAGTGGGTCTAGTTTATAAAGCATATCAAATTCTTCGAAACTAATATATCCGCCTCTTATCTTAAATCTGGGATTTACAAAAAAACGGAGTCTCTTGTCTGGCCTTATTAATGCCTGATGATCAATGAGTCCTTTCAAGTATTTTCTTGTAGATTGTTCTTCACGATTTAGAACTGACTCAAAATCTTTCATTTGTAATCGTTCAAACCGACCTAATGCATCTTTTTTATATAAAAGAAGTGTATCAAAATGCAGATAAGCATGACATAAATGAGATAAAGCTCCGCTAAGTTTAATATGCATAGTCGAACAACTGGCCCCATCAATTAAAAATTGGTTTTTCTTGAAAATTGGATCAATTGGAATGGTAAGCTTCAATTGATTTGCAATATTTACGCTTCTGGAGCTGAGCACATCTCCTGAACTCTCGCTTATTACTTCAAGCCTTAAACGGTCATTTTCAACCATATAAACCTTAATAAACGGTCATTTTTGACCGTAAATACCTACTATATCTTTATATTGTTGAAGATAGATAGTATTAGTATCTATAGGGATAATATAATTCGTCACTGTAGTTACTAGACCTTTGGTAAGTATCTATCTAATTAGGAATATCAATAGTCTTATCTAAATCCATTGAAGCATGAACTACATCACGCAAGCTCATCATTAACTCTGTCATTATTCCAATCTTTGCTTCCATTATAATAAGTCTATCATAAGATTCTTTCGTTAAAAACTCAGTTCTAACGAGAAATTCACCTATATATATTTCTTGCTCTTCATTTTGGCTTGGCAAAGACTGTGTATTATTATGTTTAGTTTTAATTTTCATACCTTAATTTACGTTATTATACGTTATTATACTAATAAAATAGTATAATTTAGTATAATTATTGTTTATATTGATTATCCAGTTCAAAAGTTGAAAGGTAAAATATGAATCGATCTGAAATGTTTATGTTGCTAATAGGCAAGAAACCATGGACGGATTATGAATGGGCTAAACAGACAAAAATCACAAGAGCCACATTTGGGAATAACCGTAAGAATGAAGGAAAAAACATTAAAGCTAATACATTAGAAGCTATGGCAAAGGCTTGTGGACTAGAATTAAATCAAGATAACTCAGATATAGGGATTAGACCCAATAGTAAAGAGGCTACTTTTTCATTACTTGTGGTTAATGACTCTGTACAAGCACTTAAAGGCCAAATTGAAGAATTAAAGAAAGTGAATGAGACGTTAAGAGAGACGTTAAGAGGACTAATTTCATAGGATAGTACTCAATCAATACTAGACACAAATCGTGGAAGTGAGAGGTATTTTACCCAGAGGCGTTTCATTTGTTCACCAATTTTCCCTTTACAAATATTTTATCGTATTCAACTTTATCTTTCTTATCATATCGAATGAATCGACCATGTTTTAGGTTATATTCAAAATTTCCAACTTGCCATAGTTGACCAGATTCACGATAAAATAACCATTCACCTTCCATCAATTCATTAATGAATGGCCCTGTAGCTTTCAGGTTACCATTTTTATAAAAATAAGTTAATGTATCTTCTGTCAATTCATAAACTTTTTGACCATTGGAGTAATACTTTTTGTCGAGCAATGATTAGTCCTTTATTTGACCCAGAGGCGTTTCATTTATATTATAATTAATATGGCGAAAAGCCTTTGAGCGACATCCACTCAGAGGCTTGTATTCCTATATATGCCAATAGAGCTGTAAAGAGTATAATGAGGAGACCCTTTAAAACTTTAGAATCTTTATTCATTAATTCTCACCTTTATTTGACCCAGAGGCGTTTCATTTAATTATCTTTTTTATTAATCTTTTCTTGAGCACCTTTGTGACCAAGCTTAGCAGCCTCTTCAAAAGCACCTTTAGCATAATAAGCATTACCAATAAGACCTTTAATTTCATCAATGAGTTTTTCATCATTAAAAGTCTTAGCTGTAGTTAACGACATATGAAAATTCTCGAGAGCTTTTTCATAATTAGTTGTATTGTAAAAAATTTCACCAATATCCTTATAATTATCTGCCATATATATTTGATTGTTTATCTCAATGCTTAAGTTTAATGAATGATTGTAATGTTTTAGCGCCATATCATTATTATCCATTTTTATATAAGTGTCTCCAACGAGTCCATGGGCCCAGGAAAGTTCCCCTTTATTTTTTGAATCTTGAACAGTATTAAGCAAGCGTTTATGATAATCTAAAGCCATTTCAAAGTCGCCTTTCATTTCATAATAAGAACCAAAACTAAAATAACTAAAATTTAACCAACGGAGACTATTTAACTCCCTAGCTACCTTAAGGGTACGATTATTATAAAATAAAGCCTTTTCAAACTCACCTTTTTCTGTAAAAGCAAGCGAAAGTGACGCTAATGCGTATACATTTATTTTTTTATTATCTATCTCATCAGCTATTTTACTCGATTTAGAAAAATATTCTACTGCCTTATCATAATCTTTCATTTCAAAATAAATATCACCAATCTTATAATAAGTTTTTCCAATCTCCTTACTTTTAACGTTATTTTGTAATTGTTCTTTTAATAAGATGGTAGTTATTTCAAGTGACTCATCGAATCTACTTTCACGCAAAAAAGTGCCACTAAGTAAATGATAGGCATTTGGTGATTTTTTGTCTAAATCTATCGCTTTCTTGAGTAAGCCACGAACAATCTCAACATCTTCAGTTTTTTTGCTTTTTGCATATTTATATTTTGCTTTTAAATAAAATTCATAAGCTTCTAGGTTACCCGTTTGCGCAATAGATGTAGTTTTTTTTGTTAAGCTATCTAAATTATTTAAAATATTTTTAGATAGCTTACTTTTTATAGAAGGCAGGTAACTCCATTTCTCTTGCCAACGTTCTGACCAAATCACTTTTGAATTTTTAGTATCATATAGCTCTAAAGATATTTGAAACAGCTCTCCTATCTTCCACAGAATACCTGTTGAAATATATCGAACATTTAATTTTTCAGCTAGTTCGTTATTAGAGAGGGAATCCATATATATATTTTCAATATCCTGCTGACTGGAGACTCTAATCAATCCCGAACTAGATACATCTGATATTAAGTCAGCGCTAATACCATAAGCGTAAAATGCATCTTCTTGTGCACATTTATTATCAAATGGGATAATGGCAATAGATGGGACTTCATCATCAGTATGCTTTT
>JAAZZI010000103.1 GCA_014239225.1 Gammaproteobacteria bacterium | reverse complement strand
TGTTAATGGGAATACAACTATAATGGTATTTGATACAGGACTATATAGTTACGTGATTCTTGTTAATGATATTGTCATTTCTTTTACTGAAAGATTTTAATGAAACGCCTCTGGGTCAAATAAAGAATGAATAAAATAGCAGATGTTTTGCATTGGATTGGATTTTTTGGAACATGTTTTATGTTAGTTTTATCATTTCTTGATGAAAGTAGAGATGAGGTCCTCATCCATTTTACTGCATCTATGATTCCAAATACTCTTTCATGGCTTATCGCAATTCTGTTGACAGGAAAAAGGAATTTTTTCCCATTCTTAATTAAATGAAACGCCTCTGGGGCAAATAAAGGAGAATAAAATGAAGAGAAAAATATTAGCTATTACTTATTTGTTAGCAATACTAGCAATTGTACACGCTGAACCTTATGAAATCAAATTAGATGAATTTAATTCGATATCAAATGCCACACCTTTTGATATTGAAATTCGATTTTCCGATAGAACTTATGCTGAAATTAATTTGAATGAAAAGTCTGAGTCCCATTTAAAAATAAGAATTGAAGAGAATCGATTAATTATTGAAAGCATAAAAGATGATTGGTGGAAATTTTGGAAGAAATTATCATTACGTGGAACTATTTATATATATACACAAAATTCTAAATTTAAATTTATAGAAAATATTGGAACTGGAAGTATGAACTTTATTGATAAGATTAGTTCAAGTTCTCTTCAAGTTAATCTTATTGGAACGGGGAGCATTCTTTTCAGTGGGGGTGGTGAAGTATTTAATAATAATATAAAGGTTACTGGAACTGGTAATGTTAATATGGAAATGATACAAGTCAATATTGCGGAGGCTAAAGTCTTAGGGACTGGAAATATAAAGATTAACGTCATTGATGAACTAAAGGTGAACATTGTTGGTACCGGTAATGTTATTTACAAAGGACGTCCAAAAATATCATCAGAAATAAATGGCACTGGCCGCTTGATATCTACATAAGTATTTCTTGGAATTAGAAATTTGGATTGCAATGAAACGCCTCTGGCTTGTATAAAAGAGCCTTATTATAGAAAACATTATTCCGAGAAAAATAATGTGTAAGCAAGTACATTAATTAACATCTAACAAAATAAGTAATAAATAAAGGAGAGACTATGTTTGACAAAATTAAAAGTTTTTTTAACCCACCATCAATTAGTGCGCATGAAGTGAAAAATAGTATAAACAAAGAATCAAGTATATTACTCGATGTTAGAGAAACAAAAGAAAGAATCATTCGCCATATTCCTGGATCAATACATATTCCTTTGGGAGAACTAAAAAACAGATTAAATGAATTAATGCCAAATAAAGATAAAAAAATTATCGCATATTGCGCATCCGGAACCCGATCTGCAATGGCAACAACAATATTAAACAAGAATGGGTTTACAGCATTAACTATGACCGGGGGCATGAGTGAATATTTATAAGCGGTCGTTAAATGCGTGTTTAATTTAATGAAGCAACGGAGACAAAAGAGCAATATTAATATCCGGCAGTTATTTGACCAAGAGACATGGACATTTACTTATTTGATCTTTAGTAATGAATCCAAAAAATCTGTTTTAATTGATCCTGTTTTGGAAAAAATTAGCAGGGACCTAACTCTTGTTAAAAGGCTTGGTCTTTCGCTAGTCGGCGTTTTAGAAACCCACGTTCACGCAGACCACATCACGGCCGCAGATGAAATAAGAACCAGAACGTCAACTAAAATATATTATGGATCAAAAACAGGCGTTAAAGGATCAGATGTTTTATTAAACGATGGTGATCAAATACAGTTAGGTGACCATTTTATAACCGCAATCCACACGCCGGGGCATACCGAAGGATGTACAACTTATTTTATTGATGATAAACTATTTACAGGAGATACGTTATTTATTGGAGGCACCGGTCGAACAGACTTTCAAGGAGGATCTGCCAGCGACACATTTGAAAGTTGTCGGAATAAACTTTTTAGTTATCCGGATAGCACACTCATTTATCCGGCGCATAATTATGAAGGGCTTACGGTTTCTACGGTGGGTGAAGAACGCCGCTGGAACCCTAATGTTGGTGATGGAATAACAAAAGAAGAGTTTATTGATAACGAATATAATAAAGATAGGCTCTACCCCCGAAGATTGGATGTTGCGGTCCCTGCAAATATGAAATGCGGTTCTATAAGCTAGGGAATTGCTAACAGTCTATACATTATAAGAGTCTTACTTTATCATTGCTTATCTAAAGAAGTAAACTTACAGAATATATATATGTATTAGCATACTGCCCAAATTGTGGCAGTCTCCTTTTATAATGAGGGCTTTGTATTTGTACAAGGTTCAACTTGTTTCAATCAATATCCTCAAGTGTCGTGAATTTTGGGAACAAATAGTATATTTATATGTATATTATAACATGCTTAAACGCATCACATCCATTAGTATAGTTCTGATTGTGGCATTTGCTATGGCAGCACCAATATTGCATATCGACTGTGATATGCCTTGTTGTGAGGCTCAAGAAATGACCTGTTGTGATAAGAAAATGGATATAGAAAGTACAAAAGCTTGTAAGATGGTTATGAAAACCTGTGATATGGGGTCAATCTTCGTGCCAGTAATTTCTGCGCCAATCATTAAATATAATATGAAAGTCGACATGAATGTCCAATGGACAATGCAATTTTCCACTTTCATTTCATCATATAATACTAATTATAACTTGGTTTTGTTGGTCCATCCTCCGGAACCACCCCCTGCATTTAATACGCCCCTCTTAGCATAAACATATTCTTTTTCTGAACCGCCATGACGGCGGACTCATTTTTTTAAAACTTAAGGAAAGAATTTGTTATGCGTACAATTTTAAAATATTGCATGTTCACTGTTTTGCTCACTGGATTTTCATTCGGACAAACGGTTGATATTAATGGTGAAAAAGTTGAAGTAGGTAAAGAAGACTTAGTATTTCAGGTCAAAGGTCTTGTGTGTTCATTTTGTGCACACGGTCTCCAAAAAGGATTATCCAAACTGAAGTTTGTGGATAAGACAAAATACACCAAAGGTGTCTATGCGGATATCACACATCAATTTGTCAAAGTTGGTTTAAAAAAGAATAAAGAACCAAATATTAATAAAGCATTAGATGTCATTGGAAATGCAGGCTATGAAGTGCTTAAATCCTATGTAAATCCAACTGGGTCTGAACTCAAAGTAAAAGAATATGAGAAGGCATCCAAATGAAGGATAAAGCCTTAAGTGTCTTAACCTTATTTACCTCATCGGGTACACTGTTATGTTGTGTGCTTCCTGCGGTGGTTGCCACTATCGCCGGTGGTGCTGCAGTGAGTTCAATGCTTTCCGCTTTTCCGTTTCTCATTCCAT
>JAAZZI010000102.1 GCA_014239225.1 Gammaproteobacteria bacterium | reverse complement strand
TTTGACACCCTGGAGACACTCTGGGATGACCCTGGACACTTTCTGGAAACTTCATTTTTTCATGATTTTTGAGATTTTTGACATCATATTTTTTGGAGTTCTAGGCGAACCTGAGATCGTCCAATTTATTTCTTTGCGCCTGGAAACAACAGCATCAATCTGACTTATAATTAATTTGCTGTTCCATTCATAGTGCTTAGATGGACCACCAATTAAAATTAGCCCCAAGTTTTTTGATTTATTATTATTGAATTCTAGGGTGTTTAGCGCCCCATTAGTTTCAATAACATTTTTCTTTTTTGGCGGAGCATCATGTTTAGGGATAACGCAGATATCAAAAAAATTTAAAGGAAGGCTAGGCTTCATTATTACTACAATTTTCCCTTTTCTTACTCGCTTAGCTGATAGCATTGTAAGGTGTGTTCCATGCCCAGCACCAATAATAATATCTGGGTCAGGCAGCCTATTACCATCTGGAAATTTTCGAGATACAAAACTCCTTAAACAGCCCGCTAATGAATTAGCAGTTAGGTCAAATTGTTTACTTGATGATAAATCTGCAATTGCCTTACATAATCCAGCGCTTTGAGAATCATGACCAGATTTCCCGTCTGTAATACGCCAAATATTTAATGTCATATTATTTTAAAATAAGTTTATTATTCTTCTAGAACATATTCTGTCCCACAGTAGGGGCACTTTACTTTTTTAGATGTATCTATTGATAGATAAACTTTTGGATGTTGATTCCAAAGACTCATGTCCGGGAGAGGGCAATGTAACGGCAGTTGATTCGATTTAATAGCAATTATAATTTGGTCTTCATCTGTTATTTTTTTCATTTAAATTTTTTAAGAAATATAATTTAACCAATTTTTATATTCTTCGACTTTGCCACTCACACAATCGAAATATTGTTTTTGTAGTTTTTCTGTAATAGGACCTTTCCCGCCGTTCCCAATAGTACGATTATCGACTTCGCGTATGGGCGTCACCTCAGCGGCCGTTCCTGTGAAAAAAGCTTCATCCGCTATATATACTTCGTCTCTTGTTACTCTTTTTTCTTTTACAATAATATTATTTTTATCCGCAAATTGAATAATTGTATCTCGTGTTATCCCTTCAAGCGCAGAAGTTAAATCAGGAGTATATAAAATACCGTTGCGGGCTATAAAAATATTTTCACCACTACCTTCAGCAACGTAACCATCAACATCAAGTAGTAGTGCCTCGTCATAACCAGCGGACAGGGCGTCTTGTAAAGCAAGCATTGAATTCATATAGTTTCCATTAGCTTTAGCTTTGCACATAGTTATATTTACGTGATGCCTAGTAAATGAGGATGTTTTAACGCGAATTCCTTTTTCTAAACCCTCAGCTCCTAGGTAAGACCCCCAAGCCCAGGCGGCAATCATCACATGTGTCTGCAGATTGTCAGCTCTCAAACCCATTCCTTCAGAGCCATAAAAGCACATTGGTCTGATGTAAGCGGTTTCGAGATTATTTTTTTTAACTGCATCAAGGCAGGCATCATTTATAGTTTTTTTATCATAGGGCATTGGCATATTGAGTATATGAGCGGATGAGAATAATCTATTTGTATGATCATTAAGACGAAAAATAGCTGTACCATTAGCCGCTTGATAAGCCCGCACACCTTCAAATACCCCCATTCCATAATGAAGAGTGTGGGTTAATACGTGTATTTTGGCATCTTTCCATGGAATAAATTCTCCATCAAGCCAAATTACACCGTTGTAATCATCCATACCCATGCTAATTTTTCCCCGATTGTTTATTTAATGAGCTGTATAAATTATCATCAAAAATATAATCTAAATGATATAGACATTATGTTAATGTTCAAATCAACTTCAATCAATAAATCTTTGAAAAATAATTAAAAAAATAGGAAATTTTTAATGTTTGAAAAAGTAAGTTCACCTGAGGCACATAACATATTACAAAAATCAATAGACGTAGTACTGATAGACGTAAGAAGTTCGATGGAATATGAATATGTAGGTCATCCTGTAGGCTCAATACACATACCTATAAAGGAGCCGCCAGGGTGGGAAATCCTGCCTAATTTTATTGATAATGTGAAGTCAGAGTTAATGAAGAAATTTCCAGATACAAATGATTTATTTAGTATTCAAATTTTGTTGATATGCAGGAGTGGCAGAAGGTCAGGTGAGGCAGCATTACTGTTAGAGTCCGAAGGGTATAAAAACACCATTAATATAGTTGATGGATTTGAGGGTGACAAAGATATGAATGGCCGCCGTAATGTTATTAATGGTTGGCGATTTCATAACTTACCGTGGGAGCAAAACTAATAGTACTCCTCAATTTGTAAAATATTTACCAAGTACTAAACCAATTTCAAATAATATCCATATTGGTATCGCTAATAATATTTGAGAAATTACATCGGGCGGCGTTAACAACATACCGACAAAAAAAGCAAATAATATTATATACGGACGATTAGAGCTTAATTTTTCTATAGTTATAAAATTAGATTTAATTAACAAAATGGTTGCGATTGGTATTTCAAACGATATGCCAAAAGCGAAAAATAGTTTAAGTATAAAGTCTAAGTAATGATTAATATCTGTCATTATCGTGATGTTACTAGGCGCAGTCGTTGTAAGAAAAGAAAATAAAATAGGAAACACAGCATAATAAGCAAAGAATATTCCCAAATAAAAAAGTAACGAGCTACTTATTAATAACGGCAGTATTAATTTCCTTTCATTAATGTAAAGACCAGGCACGATAAATGACCATGTTTGATAAAGAATATAAGGAATAGAAAAAAATATCCCACAAAACAATGTTAATTTGAAAGGCGCAAAGAAAGGCGAAGCTACTTCAGTCGCAATCATACTACTACCTTCTGGTAATTTTGCGATGAGCGGGGTCGCAATAAAACTATATATCTGATTTGCAAATGGAAGTAATATTATTGTTATAAGAATAATAGATATAATGCAGCGTAGAGCAGTTGTTCGCAATTCAAAAAGGTGTTTAATTAATGGTTGTTCTGAGTGACCTTTCATAATTTATGAATGAATCGTCCATTTTTGATCACGTATTATTTTTTTCAGCATTATCTTTTTCTGAAATAATTTTATCTGGCGCTTCTTTCATAAGGCTATCAACATGATCAATACTATCCTGTAGTTCATGAATCTCTTTAATTTCAAGTTCCTTTACAATTTCTTTTTTCGCACTATAAATAAAGTTACGTAATTTACCCAAAAATTTACCAACATCTTTTGCAAATTTCGGTAAGTGTTCCGGACGCATTATAATTAAAGCAATAAGCGTAATAGTTATTAATTCCCAAAATCCGATATCGAACATGCAATTAATATTTAATATTTGTAATTTTCATTGGTGACTAGTGCCAATCTTTATATTGATATTTATTTT
>JAAZZI010000101.1 GCA_014239225.1 Gammaproteobacteria bacterium | reverse complement strand
GCAATTTACCCTATATAACAAGTTCGAATAAAATTGGGCCAGAAATTTTTTTTAAATATGTTGAAAATATGAATTATCACTATATAACAATATATTAATGACACTATATATGGCTGTGAAATTGTTTGATTGAATCCAATGGGTAAAGCTGTATTTTCATATGCCCGACTTGCTAGCGCTTCATCAATAAAAAAGTGTCGGGGTGTTTTTCTTATCACATCGAGAACAGCTTCGGATTTTATACCCATTTCTACCAATGTTTTGGCAAGACGATCACGGGTTCGCTGCGAAGTCATACCAATACCTTTAATATCCAAAGGCATTAACTAAGTGCCTCAACCCATTTAGATAGAGTCGGTAATAACTGATGGCGAGTTAAATCAATCTGAATTGGTGTTATTGAGATATATTTTGTACGTATAGCATGAAAATCTGTCCCTTCTCCTGCATCGTGCTCCGCACCAACTGGCCCGACCCAGTAGACCTTTCGTCCTTTCGGATCAAAAGCTTTCATTGCAGGCTCAGACTTATGTCGGTTACCAAGGCGAGTTGTTTTATAACCTTTTATTTGATCATAATTAACATTTGGAACATTTATATTTAATAATGTATCGTCCAATGGATTTTCGATTAAAGATTGTATAATTTTCTTAGCGACTAATACTGAGGCCGAGTAATTAGTTGGTCTCTCTCCAGCAAGTGAAAAGGCAATTGCAGGACAACCTAGAAATCGTCCTTCCATAGCGGCCGCTACAGTTCCAGAATAAAGAACATCATCACCCAAATTAGCCCCTGAATTTATTCCGCTAATTACCATATTTGGCTCTTCATCTAACAAGCCTGTTATTGCAAGATGTACACAATCACTAGGCGTTCCATTAATATAATAAAACCCCCGTTTATCTTTTTTAACATATAAAGGCGAATCTGGAGAACAAAAATTATTATTGATTACTCGTACGCAGGACGGTTATAACGAGGAATTCCTTGATTCCGTAAGTTTTGTGCCAATGCTTGCTGGAATTGACACTAGTTGCTAAGAATTTAGGATGATTTGTTACTCTAAAAATTTATTTTACCTATTAATTTTTATTTTATTACAAGGGTGTGTGGGAAGCGGAGTTGCGCCAGTCACAAACCGTACTGAGATAAAAGAATCATCTCCCGTTATTACAACCCCAAGTAAAAATAACAAAAATAAAACACCCCAAAAATCGGTAAGAAAAAAAATTGACTGTTATGTTGTAGCAAAAGGAGACACATTGTATTCAATTGCCTGGCGATATAATTATGATTATAAAAAACTAGCAAATTGGAATAATATAGCCCCCCCTTATATTATTCATTTAGGAAAAAATATTTGTTTTAAACCAGCTCAAAAGAAGAAGATTACGAGATTAAAACCTAAACCTGATAACAGTCGTTCTTTAACGAGAAAGAAAAAAGATACAAATCGAAACATTAAAAATGATGCCAGTATTAAAAATGATAAATCTAGTAAAAATACACCTCAGGGGAAAATAAAATGGTTTTGGCCTACTCAAGGGAGGGTGGTTAAATCAAATTCACCCACATCAAAAAAAGGCATGGATATTTCGGGGTCGCTTGGTCAAACGATTAAAGCTGCTGCGTCAGGCGAGATTGTATATAGTGGTAGTGGTTTAGTAGGCTATGGAAAACTGATTATTATCAAGCATAACGATAAATTTTTGAGTGCTTATGCATATAACAGTGAGCTTTTGGTGAAGGAAGGAGATGTAGTTAAAGCTGGACAAAAAATTTCTAAAATGGGTCAAGACCATACGGGTCGAAATATGCTACATTTTGAAATACGATTAAACGGACAGCCAGTGAATCCTCTTCGGCACCTTCCAAAAAAAAGAGCATGAAAAAAACTCTATATACTTAATTTTGCTGATAAATTAAGTGATATTTGCTAAAAATAAACAGGCTACAACATTTCTTCCTTCATCAATCAGTAAATTATAACTTCGACATGCAGCTCCTGTATCCATAATTTCTAGCCCAATATTGCTCTTATTGGCGTGAGCAGCCCATTCAAAATTAGGAAGATTATTTGTTTTTCCTGTCCCAATTAGAATAATCTCAGGGCGCCATGAAGTTATTTTTTGCAAATGTTGCAATGCAAAATCCTGAAAATTATCGGTTAGTAAATCTTCGCGCAGGTGGTTTTTTGATATAACTAAGTTTGTTCGAATTAACCTATCATTTAATTTAAACCAATTATCTGAATAGGAGAGGATCTTATTGACATTAGAATCTTCGTTATTTATTTCAATTTTCATTGTTTTTTTACATCTAGCCTATTTTGTCGAATAATAAACATTAAAATTATTACATAAAAAGAGGATGTTTAAAAAATGAAAGTAATATTGTTAGGACCGCCAGGCGCTGGTAAAGGCACTCAGGCGAATGTGATAAAGCAAAAATTTGATATCCCACAGATCTCAACAGGAGATATGTTGCGTTCTGCAATAAGAGAGGATACTGAATTAGGAGTCACAGCAAAGAAAATTATGGATACAGGTGGTTTAGTATCTGATGATCTAATACTTAATATAGTTAAAGAACGTGTCAGTCAAAATGATTGCAAAAAAGGTTACTTATTTGATGGTTTTCCGCGGACGATTGCACAGGCTAATGGGATAACTACATTTAGTATAGTAATAGACTATGTGATTGAAATTAAAGTAAATGATGAGCAAATTATTAAACGCGTATCTGGTAGAAGGGTGCATCTAGCTTCAGGCAGAACTTATCATACAGAGTTCAATCCACCAAAAATAGAAGGGAAGGATGATGAGACGGGGGATGAGCTTGTGCAAAGAGATGATGACCAAGAAAGCACAGTTCGTAAACGCCTGGATGTTTATAAAAAAGAAACAGCACCATTAGTTAGTTATTACAATCAACTGTCTACGAATACGGATTCAAAACTCAGATACATTAGTGTTAATGGAATGCAGAATGTTAAATGCGTAACAAAAGATATTTTGATGGAATTACTGTAACTTTTGCGCAACAAAACAGTTCGTTGTTATAAATTGAATATTTTTTAAATTTTTTAAAAATAAAGTATTTTTTTTAAATAAGTAAAATTATTAAAAAAAACGTAGCAAAAATGAAAAACATGATTATAATCCCATCTCAATACATTACTTAAGTGATGTATTTATTAGATATCTGTTTGTTAAATTAATTTAATGTTCAATTTCTAAGGGAGTCTCTAACAATGGCAAAACGAAAAGCTAAACGTAAGACTGCAAAGAAAAAGACAGCAAAGAGAAAGGCTAAGCGTAAGGTAGCAAAGAAAAAGACAGCAAAGAGAAAAGCTAAGCGTAAGGTAGGCAAGAAAAAGGCCAAGCGTAAAGCTAAGCGTAAGGTAGGCAAGAAAAAGGCCAAGCGTAAAGCTAAGCGTAAGG
>JAAZZI010000100.1 GCA_014239225.1 Gammaproteobacteria bacterium | reverse complement strand
GCATGATAGTTATCGAGGACCGGGAATTGAAAAAGGTTTAAAAATATTATCCGATGTGAAAGAAAAGGTTGGTGTACCAGTTTTAACTGATGTTCATGAAGATACACCGCTTAATGAAGTTTCAGATGTTGTTGATGTGCTCCAAACCCCCGCTTTTTTATGCCGACAAACTAATTTTATAGGAGCCGTTGCTAAAACAGGATTGCCTGTAAATATAAAAAAGGGTCAATTTCTAGCTCCGTGGGATATGACACATGTTGTTGCTAAAGCTCGCGCTACTGGTAATGATAAAATTATGGTTTGTGAACGTGGCGCTTCTTTTGGATATAATTATCTCATTTCAGATATGCGTTCACTCGTTGTCATGAAAGAAACTGGAGCCCCTGTAGTATTTGATGCAACTCATTCTGTTCAAATGCCAGGCGGTGGTGGAAAAGTTTCAGATGGACAGCGTGAATTTGTTCCTGCACTTGCTCGTGCTGCGGTTGCTGTTGGTATATCTGGTTTATTTATGGAGACGCACCCAAACCCGGAAAAAGCATTAAGCGATGGGCCTAATTCATGGCCTCTAAAGAAAATGAAAACACTTTTAGAAACATTAAAAGGAATTGATCAAGTAACAAAAACATTAATTAAGTAATTTAGTGTTTGGAGATTTTATAAGTGTCGACTATTAATAAAATTATTGCCCGTGAAGTTTTAGATTCGAGAGGCAACCCAACAATCGAAGCTGAGGTCTATACTGAAAGCGGCGCTACCGGGAGTGCAATGGTCCCATCTGGTGCCTCAACAGGTATTCGTGAGGCATTGGAATTGCGTGATATGGATGATTCAAGATTTATGGGGAAGGGCGTTCTTACTGCAGTTAATAACATTCAAGAATTAATCGCTCCTTCTTTATTTGGAAAAGAGGTATCGGAACAAGCAACCATAGACCAAGTGATGATTGACTTAGACGGTACCTCAAATAAAGAAAATCTTGGTGCAAATTCGATTCTCGCAGTCTCTATGGCAACAGCTCACGCAGCAGCAAATGAAAACAATCTTCCTCTTTATAAATATTTAGGCGGTAAAGGCCCATTTAAAATGCCTGTACCTATGATGAATATTATTAATGGGGGCGCACACGCAGATAATAGTGTCGATCTTCAAGAATTTATGATATTGCCAGTAGGGGCTACAAGTATAAGGGAGGCTGTAAGGTACGGAACAGAAATATTTCATTCACTTAAATCTGTATTATTAAAACGAGATTTAGGAACTACGGTTGGGGATGAAGGCGGATTTGCACCTAACTTATCATCGAACGAAGAAGCAATTGAAGTAATTTTAGAAGCGATTACAAAAGCTGGTTATATTGCGGGAGAAGATATTTTATTGGGCTTGGATGTAGCAAGTTCTGAATTTTATAAAGATGGAATTTATACCCTTGAGTCAGAAAATTTAAAACTGGATTCACAAGAATTTTTACAATACTTAACACCATGGTTTGAAAAGTATCCAATTATAACAATGGAAGATGGTATGGCTGAGGATGATTGGGAAGGATGGAAATTATTAACAGAAGCTCTTGGTAAAAATATCCAATTAGTTGGCGATGATCTTTTTGTTACTAATACATCAATACTTAGCAAAGGCATTGAAGAAGGCATTGGTAACTCAATTTTAATAAAAGTGAATCAAATAGGAACTCTTACAGAAACCCTTAATGCAATTAATATGGCTAAAGAAGCTGGTTACACAGCTGTTATTTCACATCGTTCTGGGGAGACGGAAGATACAACAATCTCTGATCTTGCTGTTGCAACTTCGGCCGGACAGATAAAAACAGGTTCGTTGTCGCGTTCAGATCGTGTAGCAAAATATAATCGTCTAATGAAAATAGAAGATGAATTAGATGGGAAAGCAATGTATCCCGGAAAAAATGTATTTTATAACTTATTATAAGTGTATGACGTTATTTAACTAGGACACGCCAATGAAATTACTAACTGTCATAATGGTATTTTTACTACTTTTATTGCAGTATCGTTTGTGGACTGGTAATGGTAGTTTAGTTGAAGTGAACCTTCTTAAAGACGAAATTGAAAAAATAGAAAATGAGAATGAGAATCTTAAAGAACGTAACCTTTCGCTAACAGCGGAGGTCTTTGATCTTAAGCAGGGACACGAAGCTATTGAGGAAATTGCGCGTAGCGAGATGGGGATGATTAAGGACGGCGAAACCTTTTATCAAATCATTGATAATGCAGACCAACAATCTAATTCGAATTAAGATATATGCCAAAAAGTAATAGGTATTGGGTAGTAATCCCAGCTGCTGGAATTGGACAGCGTATGGGGAGCGATATACCCAAGCAATATATCTCTGTTTGTGGAAAAACAATTATTGAACATACTATAGAAAACTTTATTAATCGTAACGATATTGAAAGTATTTGCGTTGCAATTTCAAAGTCCGATCATTATTGGTCAACATTACCAATATCGAGAAATGCAAAAATAATAACAGTAATCGGCGGCACTGAACGATGTGAGTCTGTTTATAATGGTTTATGTGGTTTGAAAGATAGAGTTGATAATAGTGATTGGGTCCTAGTTCATGATGCTGTAAGACCTTGCATAACAAAAACAATAATAGACCAATTTATTAGTGTTCTAAATTGCCATGATGTTGGTGGAGTATTGGCATTACCCTGTTTTGAGACAATGAAAAAGGCAAATAAAAAAAATGAAATAGAAGAAACAGTCGACAGAGAATTTATTTGGCATGCACAGACACCACAGATGTTTAAATATAGAAAACTTTTATCTGCAATTGAAAAAACAATGAATGAAAATATTGCTGTAACAGATGAGGCGATGGCGATGGAGTTATCAAATTATAAACCTATGCTTATTCAGGGACATCGTGACAATATTAAAATAACTCATATAAGCGATCTTAAACATTTAGAATTATTTCTTGGACAAGTAACGTAAAATGCGAATTGGACATGGATATGATGCTCATCGCCTTGTAGAGGGCAGACCTTTAATTCTGGGTGGTGTAACTATTTCTTATTCAAAAGGCCTTGATGGCCATTCGGATGCTGATGTGGTTATACATGCATTATGTGATGCGTTATTCGGTGCTATGGGTTTGGGGGATATTGGTATGCATTTTCCAGATACCGATATGAAATTAAAAGATATCAATAGCCGGGTTCTATTAAAGCAAACTTTCGATTTAATGAAAGAGAATAACTATACCGTAGGTAATGTAGATATCAGTATTTTGGTACAAGAGCCGAAGATGGCTGATTATATTTCAGCAATGAAAGAAAATATTGCGAACGACTTAAATAGTAAGGCTTCACTTATCAATATCAAAGCAACAACAACTGAAGGTATGGGGTTTATTGGTCGCGGTGAAGGTATTGCCGCACATGCCGTTGCTTTGTTATTCTCTGCT